>NZ_JAWVAV010000019.1:0-68843 GCF_033599315.1 Acinetobacter sp. OYA S30 | reverse complement strand
AAATTCTTTCAATAGATGCATAGTACGTTAAAACAATGAATAGGTAAAACAGTATGTTTTTATATATTTGATCGGTTTTTTAGATTTTATTATTTCTTCAATAAAAAAAGCCAACCTGAACTCATCCCAGCGCAGGTCGGCAAACTGGTTAAACTAGAGTAAGACCACACCAAATACAGCCCCAGCAATCAAGACATGCAAAGGATGAACTTTCTTAATTAAAGATAATAAAGTTGCAATGACTACCATAATGATAAGTAAAGTATTTATTGCCGCTGCCTCAGAGATAATCCAAGCACTGGCAAGTACCGTTCCCACAGTGACAGGTTGTAAAGCAAGCTGTAAAACACGGCGCCATTTCTTATCTTTGAATTTTGACCAGCCTCTCATCACAAATACAGTAATAAGAGATGACGGTAAAAATTTAGCAGTAGACGTCACCAATAGCCCAGACAACCCTGCTACATGCCACCCTACCAAAGGTACAATCATCATATTTGGACCAGGTGCAGCTTGTGCCATGGCAAACAACGCACTAAATTCTTGCGCCGTCATCCAGTGATGGATATCGACTACTTGACGTTGCATTTCGGGCAAAATCGTATTCCCACCACCAAATGCAATAAGAGACAACTGAGTAAAAATGATTGCTAAAGTAAGTAGTACGGCACCCATTACACACGTCTCCAAATGATGGCTGAATAAAACGCAAGTAAAATCAGCATAGTCAAAAGTAAAGGAATTTTTAGAAAGGCAATGCTGACAATTGCCGCTACCACAACACAGATTGCTAATGGATTACGTAATAAAGGCTTAAGCATTTTCAGACCTGTGGCAACCAGAAGCCCTGCTGCTGCTGCTCCTAAACCTTCAAAAAGGTGCTTAACCATTAAGTTGTCTTGGAACTGCTCATAGACATAATGTAAAAGTACAACAATTACGGTAGGTGCGAAGATTAAACCAATGAGTGAGCTCACTGCTCCACGGACACCGCGAAACTCCATGCCAATCGCAACCGATAAATTAATAATATTGCCGCCCGGTAAAAATTGACACAGACCAAGTAACTCAGTGAATTTTTCAGGGCTTAACCAATGCCTTTGCTCTACAATAACTTTACGGGCTAAAGGCAGCACACCACCAAATCCAATTAAACCTAATGTTAAAAAACCTAAAAATAACTCTGTGCAAGTAGGAACAGTATCCTTCTGCACGGCAATCTCAACATGGTTCATTTTCGTTACTTTTCACTTTATCCGACCAAGATAGAATGATACTTTTATGATATATCTACAAATGCTTTTATTTTCATTAACCATACCCTAAAGGTATTCCTATGCTCGATTTATATAAGCTTCATGCCTTTGTAGTGGTGGTTGAAGAAAGAAATATTACTCATGCAGCAAACCGTTTGTTTATTCAACAGCCACCTTTAACGCGTTTACTTAAAAAACTTGAACAAGAACTCGGTACACAGTTACTTATTCGTCAACCGCGCGGGATTGAACCGACGGAAGCGGGTTTAGCACTATTTAAAGAAGCACAACTTTTATTAGAACATGCCCGCCATATTCCTAAATTGGTCCAAGATGTTAGCCAAGGTAAAACTGGACAACTCAATATTGGCTTTACAAGTTCCGCAGGTTTGCATCCGCTCATTTCACTCGTATTACGTTCATATCGGGAAATGTACCCTGCTGTGCAAACCAAACTTGAAGAAGCAGGCAGTCAAAAGCAACTGGACTGGTTAATTTCAGAAAAACTTGATATTGCCTTTTTAAGAGCGCCGATTAGCCGAGATATTGGTTTGAAGCATCTTCATATATTAGACGAGCCAATGGTGGTGGCCTTACCTATCGGCCATCCGCTTACACAGAAGAAAAAAATTAGTTTAAGTAACTTGTCAGAAGAAAATTTTGTTTTATACCGTCGCTCTTCAGGGCAAGGCTTATATGACAATATTTTATATAGCTGCTATCAGGCAGGTTTTAGTCCGCGTATTATTCAAGAAGCGCCGCGCCCTACTGCGACCCTCAATTTAGTGGCTGCTGGTATTGGAATTAGTATTGTGCCCGCTTCAATGCATAACTTTTGGGACCATGAAATCGTCTATCGCGAGTTTGATGATTCGATAAAACTAAATGCGCCTATTTACTTAATTACACGAGAAAATGAAAACTCAGCTAAAGTGTCAAACTTCATTGAACTCATGCAAAAACTATTACCAACAATGACCTAAGTGTAAAAGCTAGGCAATAAAAAGTGCCTATATAAAGGCACTTTGTTAAAGTCATTTTTAGCAAAAAATAGTTCAAATAAATTTTACGATTTTAAGAGTAATACTTTTTCTTTAACCAAAGCGAAACGGTGACAAGTGAAATTAAAACGGGTACTTCAACCAATGGTCCAATCACTGTGGTAAATGCTACAGGTGATGCTAAACCAAAAGTTGCAATAGCTACAGCTAAAGCCAACTCAAAGTTATTACCTGCCGCGGTAAATGAAATTGCCGCTGTACGCGGGTAATTATTCCCCATCCGTTTACTCATAAAGAAACTAATAAAGAACATCACTACAAAGTAAATGGTAAGTGGAATCGCAATACGTAATACATCTAAAGGTAAGCTCACCACATCACCACCTTTTAAACTAAACATCGCCACAATGGTAAAAAGTAAAGCAATTAAACTAATCGGGCTGATCTTTGGTAAAAATTTAGTTTGATACCATTCCAATCCTTTCGACTTGACTAAAATCAAACGAGTTAAAAACCCCATTAAAAATGGAATACCCAAATACACCAAAACAGCATGTGTGATGGTCCAGAAATTGACATCAATCACTTGCCCAGCCACACCAAAATATGGCGGCAAGAAAGTTAAGAACAACCATGCATAGGTACTAAAAAATAAAATCTGAAAAATACTGTTAAAGGCGACCAAAGCTGCAACATATTGATTATCACCACAAGCTAAGCCATTCCAGACTAATACCATTGCAATACAACGTGCCAAGCCTATCAAAATAAGGCCAGTCATATACTCCGGATAGTTATGCAAAAAAACAATCGCAAGGATAAACATTAAAACTGGAGCAATAATCCAGTTTTGTACCAGCGATAAAGTTAAGGTTTTCTTATCCTTAAATACTTCTGGTAAAGCCGCATAGTCCACTTTTGCCAATGGCGGATACATCATTAAAACCAAACCGATTGCGATTGGAATATTAACGTTATCTACACTTAATTCATTTAAAGATACAGATGCCTGAGGAAAGAAAACTCCAATCGCTAAACCTAAAGCCATTGCTATAAAAATCCATAGCGTCAGGTTTCGATCTAAAAAGGAAAGCCCTTGTTTAGTCATGTTCTACTCGAAGAAAGAATTGATTAATTTTGCTCAATACACACAAATGACCTATGCACTTATGCTAAGAAAATCTAAATTTTAAAGACGGAAATCTAGGGAGATTAATCACAACACGTTGTCGTGATGAAAGACTGATCTTGTTGTTTTACTTTTGTCCCACTCTCGTCATTTTCTATCACCTTTAGAATATCTAAAGCCCAAACAGGTAAATCAGGATTTAAGCTGTAATAAACCCACTGTCCTTTTCTTTCATCCAGTAATACGCCATGAGTTCTTAATAAGGCCAAGTGTCTGGAGATTTTCGGTTGGCTCAACTCAAGCTGTTCTGTTAGCTCACAAACACAAATATTTTGTTTATTTAGAACTAATTTAAGAATATTTAACCGAGTTTGGTCAGATAGACATTTAAAGAAATCGACTTGGTTGATCATATCTTTAACAGAATATATTCGTTATTGCAAATATACGGATATCCATATATAAATGCAATATCTTAATTCATCGATAAATTTGTCATGACTGAGCTAGTGAAGATTTACCATAACCCTGCTTGCGGAACCTCACGCAATACATTGGCGCTTATTCGTCATGCAGGAATTGAACCTATCGTTATTGAATATTTGCAAACACCACCAAGTACAGATGAACTAATCCAACTCATTAAGGACTCAAACCTAACTGTACGTGAAGCAATTTGTAAAAATGTTGAACCCTATAAAGATTTAGAGTTAGAACAAGGCCATTGGACTGATGAACAGTTAATTGATTTTATGGTGCAATATCCAATTTTAATTAATCGCCCATTTGTAGTTACACAAAAAGGTACGCGACTTTGCCGCCCTTCTGAGATTGTACTGGACATTTTAGATTCACAAAACTTAGGCTATTTTGCAAAAGAAGATGGTGAAATCATTATTGATGAACAAGGCCGTCGTATAAAGTAATTGAAGATACTTATTAATATAAAAAGCTAAATGGCATGGCACCATTTAGCTTTTTTGAATAAAACAGCTTAAAAATAGGACTTAATAAAAGGAAGCAGTTGCTCTCCTATTACCATGCCTAATAAACCGACTAATGCAACAAGAGGTGGTGCTGGTGACTTAACATTTAAAACATAATATAAGACACCAACAAGCAACCCTACAGCCAAAGATAACAAGTACATTTTCATCGTACATACCTTAAGGAAACAAACTATTTAATGAGGCAGGTTCCCATACTGTTTTATTTAAAATGCAAAACACGAGCACCCGAGTGCGCCCCAGAAAGATTTTTTGTCCTTATCATTTACAGGAACATCAAGCATCCAAGCGTGGCTGTGTCCATGCATTCCACAGCTACTAGCACATGCACACAATGCACTTTGTGACTGTAATGATTGATTGGAAGGAGCATTACGGTTTTCAGATAAACGCCACTGACCATCGAAGCGTTTTACTGGCGACCATGTTGGAGATGCTGGTGGTAACGGCGGATCGTCCTGCTTAAACTCTGCCCCTGCGTACACCACTTTTCCACCTAAAACAGTGAGTACAGACTCAATCCATTGGATATCTTCTGCTTCAACTTTGAAGTAGTCATCAGATAGTACGACCAAGTCAGCAAGTTCCCCTGCTGTTAGTGAACCTTTGACATCTTTTTCACCTGAGAACCAAGCCGAACCTTTCGTCCAGAGTTTGAGGGCTGTTTGACGATCTAATAGATTTTTTTCATCATACAAAGGTAACCCACCTACTGTTTTACCTGTAGTCAGCCAATACAAACACACCCAAGGGTTATAAGATGCAACACGAGTCGCATCTGTTCCCGCACCCACAGGTACACCGAGTTCTAACATTTTCTTGACTGGTGGCGTTGCTTGGGCAGCTTCGGCACCATAGCGTTTTACGAAAATCTCACCTTGATATGCCATACGATGCTGAATCGCGATACCACCACCCAACGCACCAATACGTTCGATATTACGCTCAGATACAGTTTCGGCATGGTCAATAATAAATCGTGTCGCAAATGGCTGTTTTGAATTGACGCGCTCAAATACATTGAGTAACCGACTAATACTTTCATCATAGGTTGCATGAATACGGAATGGCCATTTCTTTTCAGCCAAGTGCTCTACGATGGCTTCGAGTTCACCTTCCATTTTTTCTGGTAAATCGGGACGTGGCTCATAGAAGTCTTCAAAGTCCCCCGCTGACCAAGTCAGGTTCTCGCCTGCTCCATTCATTCTAAATAGCTCATCACCATCGCCCGGAAATGTCATTTCGGTCCAGCGGCGATAATCATCAAGCTCTTGGCCTGCCTTCTGAGCAAATAGGTTATAAGCAATTCGAACCGTCATTTGATTTTGATCATGTAATTGTTTAATCACGTCATAATCTTCAGGGTAGTTTTGACCGCCACCACCTGCATCAATTGCTGAAGTAATGCCTAATCGGTTTAATTCACGCATGAAATGACGAGTTGAGTTGATTTGGTCCTCAACTGGCAATTTCGGTGCTTTACCTAAGGTCGAATATAAAATCATAGCCGATGGCGTTGCGAGCAACAGTCCTGTTGGCTCACCTTTTTCATTTCGTACAATCTTGCCACCTGGCGGGTCCGGTGTGTCTTTATTAAAACCTAATACATCAAGGGCAGCTCGGTTCAACATGGCACTGGCGTATAAATGTAAAACGAATACAGGAGTATCTGGTGCAGCTTTATTAATTTCTTCTAAAGTCGGTAAACGCTTTTCAGCAAACTGGAATTCAGTCCAACCGCCTACTACACGAACCCATTGTGGAGCTAGCGTATTATCTGCTTGCTCTTTGAGTAAGCGTAATGCATCGGCAACGGATGGCACACCTTCCCAGCGCAGTTCCATATTGTAATTGAGGCCCCCACGAATAATATGCAGATGACTGTCATTTAGACCCGGTATAACGCGTCGACCATTTAAGTCTACAACTTTACTTGTTGGAGTTGCGAGTTTCATAACCTCATCAGTTGTACCCGTGCGGACGACTTTACCATCTGCAATCGCTATTGCTTGTACTTCGGGGTTCTGAGGATCTAGTGTTGTGATTTTACCGTTTTTAAGTATGAGGTTTATGTCGGTCATTCTGAACTCCATTCTTGTGAATTATCGTTCTAAAGAAATAAAGGTATATCTGTATTAATATCACTTAAATATTGAATACTAGACATACCTTTACCTAAATCAGTACTGTTTTATTTTGCAGGAACTGGTGCAAGTACTTCATGTTTTGATGTTGTACGCTCAGGCGCCTTATGTACCATCGTATAGGCATAGTCCACACCCATACCGTAAGCACCAGAATGCTCACGTACAATCGCCATAACTGCATCGTATGTATCACGGTGTGCCCAGTCACGCTGCCATTCGAGTAATACTTGTTGCCAAGTTACCGGAACAACACCTGCCTGAATCATGCGTTGCATGGCGTAGTCATGTGCTTCTTTCGATGTACCGCCTGAAGCATCTGCGACCATATAAATCTCATAATCGCCTTCAAGCATGGCGCCAAAAGCAAAGGTGTTATTGCACACTTCAGTCCACAAACCTGAAACAATCACTTTTTTACGATTATTTCTTGCAAGCGAATCCCGTACTTTTTGATCATCCCATGAGTTCATTGAAGTACGTTCTAGTAAAGGAGCATCTGGAAATACATCTAAAAGTTCTGGGTAGGTATGACCAGAGAAGCTTTCAGTTTCAACTGTCGTAATCGTGACAGGAATATTGAATGTTTTAGCTGCTTTTGCTAACCCTACAGTATTATTCTTTAATACTTGGCGATCTATTGACTGTACCCCAAAAGCCATTTGCGGCTGGTGATCAATAAAAATAACCTGACAATTGGTTGGTGATAGTTGTTCTAAAAGTGATTTATTCACGTCTAAACTCCATTATTCATTATATAAGGCTTTTAAAATTGCCTACTGGTTATTATCAAAACAAATAAAAATGTAAAAACATAGACAGCAAAACAGCTCGAATCTGTATCCTGTATGGATACAATCAAATCAATGATTGCTTTTTAATTTTTATAGTTTAATCATGGATATATATTTTTTAATTTTTAGTTATCCATGGATCGATTAGACTGTATTTCCACTTTTGTAAGTGTCGTAGAACATGGGAATTTTAGTAGCGCAGCTAGAGCACTCGATATTTCTCGTGATTTGGTAGCCAAACGTGTTTGCTACCTCGAAAATGATTTAAAAACAACGCTATTAAATCGAACAACCAGACAAATGAATCTGACCAGTTGTGGGGAAAAATTTTACCAACATTGCAAGGTTATATTGAGTGAATTTGAATGGGCAACTTACGAGATTAGCTATAACCAGCAATATCCTGAAGGCGAACTCAAGCTCAATACGCCCATGTCTTTTAGCAACATTTTCCTTCAACATATCATTTCAGACTTTATTGAGAAATATCCCAGTATTAAAATTGATTTATTTATGACAGATCAGCTATTAGATGTGAATCAACACAAATTTGATCTGACCATACGCTTAGATGGATCTGCGCCAAGTTTGGCAAATAGTAAAATTTTAAATACCTATCAACGTTATTTATATGCAACACCTGAATATTTCAATCAACATGGATTACCTACTTCTTTAGAAGAACTTAAAGAACATAAGTTTCTAATTTACTATCAAGATAGCCGACATAAAAAATTGATTTTTCAAAAAGATCAGAAAGAAGTGTCTTTTAATTGTTTCCCTGTGATGACGTGTAATAATGGTGAACTATTATTGGATATGTGTTTGAAAGATCACGGTATTGTTTTTCTTCCAGAGTTTATTGCAGAGCCTTATTACAAAGAAGGTAAGTTACAGAAATGTTTGGAAGATTATACCAGTCAACCGCTTCACTTATATGTCACATGGCCAAATCGTAAGATTTTATCGAAGAAAGTAAAACTATTTATTGATTTTTTAACACATCAAATCATTCCCATAAAATAACCAATCTGGGCCTTTTCCATAGGAATTGGCCCAGATTTTTAATTAGTTTGAGGTGTTTCAATTTTCTTATTTTTAAATAAATTTAATAAATTTTGCTCGGCAGATACTGTACTGTTTTCTTCAATAAATGTGGTTGCGTAGTGTTCTAAATGATCTTCCATCAATTGAGTTGCTCGTTTTTCATCACCTTGTTCAATGGCATCTAAAATTGCACGGTGTTCATCTGCCGAACAATTATTATGTTTTGGAATTTCATACAATCCAATTAATAACGAAGTCCTCGCAATAAGTGTCTGCAAATAACTGGTCATGATCGAATTTTGATTAGCTTCGACAAGTTTTAGGTGAAATTGACCTGATAGCTTAATCCATTCGGCCCAATTTCCAGCTAAACGCTCATCCGACTCTTGTTCTACTAAAGTCCGAAGCTCACTAAAATCTAGGTGATGAGACTTTTGTGCTAGTTTTTTTACAGTGGCGATTTCAAGCATGCTGCGTGCTTCAAAGACTTCTTTTGTTTCATTTGCAGTATGTTTTGCGATGAGTGCCCCACGGTTGGGCTGAATTTCAATAACCTTATCATGTGCAAGTTTAACGAAAACACGTCTTAACACTCCTCGCGTTACACCAAATGCTTCGCATAAGGGTGCTTCAACTAAACGTGCGCCCGGAGCGAGTTGTCGATTTAAAATAGCATCTACAATTGCGTTATATATATGGTCATCAATTTCATCATTGCTCATTTCTACGGCTTTTTTTGGTGCATTCGATGACATTGATTTCTCCATTTTTATTAATGTCTCCTCTTTTTAGAACTTCATCTATTTTGAATAGTGTAAGTTTAACTTAAGCGTTTGGAAATATTTCTCTCATTTTCACACTATCTATGCTGAGCTGAACAATTCAATATTAAATTTATAAATACCCACTTATATACCTAAATTTATTTGCTTTTTATAAAAATTAGGCACGTCTCAGTTTATAAATCTCTCTCTTTATATTCCCAAATTGTATCAAGCGAAATCACTCATCAATACTCCATCTCAAGTTTGGCATAACTTTTGCTCAATAAATTGTGCACAATCCAAATATCACATTGTGCACAATTTTAATTTCATTCTTTTAGTCAGTATTTCAAGCTGCTGAAGAACGTGCCCGCCCAACATAGGGAAGTGAGTGTTCAAGATGAATAATACCGAAGCGATAATTAAACCTTCTTATGATGCAAAACTGACAAATCAAGACTTAGCTCCTTTAAAAAAGCAAACTTGGGGCGCTTATAATATTTTTGCTTTCTGGATGTCGGATGTTCATAGCGTCGGTGGTTATGTCATGGCTGGAAGCCTTTTTGCACTAGGGCTCAACAGCTGGCAAGTACTTCTATCTTTACTGATCGGCATTGCAATTGTTCAGTTTTTTACAAACCTCATTGCCAAGTCTAGCCAACAAACAGGTACGCCCTATCCTGTGATTTGTCGTGCCACTTTCGGTGTGCTTGGTGCAAATATTCCTGCTGTTATCCGTGGGCTTATTGCTGTCGCATGGTATGGCATTCAAACTTATTTGGCCTCTAGTGCCTTTTTATTGGTCATTTTAAAGTTCTTTCCAGAATGGTCGGTCTATGCTGATGTTTCAACTTACAGCTTTCTTGGGCTTTCCTATTTAGGATGGGTTGGCTTCATGCTGCTTTGGTTACTACAAGCGATTGTTTTCTGGTCTGGTATGGACAGCATTCGTAAGTTTATTGACTGGGCAGGTCCGGCTGTCTACATTGTAATGTTTGCCATGGCAGTCTGGCTGATCTGGAAAGCTGGCTGGCAGAATATTGATTTAAATTTAAGTGGGGTTCAATACGACGGTTTTGCAGTTGTACCAGTCATGATTGGTGCTATTGCGCTTGTTGTCTCATATTTTTCAGGACCGATGCTGAATTTTGGCGACTTCTCTCGTTATGGTAAAAGCTTTAACGCGATTAAAATGGGGAACTTTCTTGGCTTACCAATTAACTTCTTAGGCTTTTCTTTACTTACTGTGGTGTGTATTGCAGCAACGCTTCCAGTATATGGAAAACTTATTACAGACCCTGTCGAGATGGTTGGAAAACTGGATAACACATTTGTAGTCATTTTAGGTAGTTTGACCTTAATGATTGCCACTATCGGAATTAATATTGTTGCTAACTTTGTTTCACCTGCATTTGATTTTTCCAACGTTTCACCGAGCAAAATTAGCTTGCGTATGGGTGGAATGATTGCAGCAGTAGGTTCAATTTTCATTACCCCATGGAATTTGTTTAATAACCCTCAAGTGATCCATTACACCATTGATATTTTAGGTGCATTTATCGGTCCACTTTTTGGTGTATTGCTCGCCGATTTTTATCTCGTTAAAAAACAAAAAATCGTGGTAGATGATTTATATACTTTAGATACTAAGGGCTTGTATTGGTACAAAAATGGTTATAACCACTCTGCCTTTTATGCGTTAATTCCAGCTTCATTAATTCCTATTCTCTGCGTACTTTTACCACAACTGTCTGGGCTGGCTAATTTCACATGGTTTATTGGTATGGGATTTGGTTTTGTCATTTACCGATTTCTTAACCAACCGCTTGCCCATGCTAAATCGGCAATGACTAAGGTAAAAATACAATGAAAATTAAACTTATTAATCCCAATACCACTCAAAGTATGACTGACAAAATTGCTGCATCAGCAAAGATAGTCGCAAATTCTGATACTCAAATTATTGCTGTGAGTCCTCAAATGGGCCCTGCAACAATTGAAAGTTATTATGATGAAGCTCTAAGTGCAGTAGGTGTGCTAAAGGAAATTCGCCAAGGTGAATTTCTAGATGTAGATGCTTATGTTATTGCCTGTTTTGGTGACCCTGCGCTTTATGCTGCCCGTGAAATGACGTCAGCACCTGTGATTGGAATTGACGAAGCAGCTATGCGAACTGCAAGTTATGTCAGTACTGGTTTTAGTGTAGTCACGACATTACAACGCACAGTGAATATGAGCTGGCATCTGGCTCATCGCTACGGGGCTACGCCATTTTGCAAAAATGTTCGAGCTTGTGACATTGCAGTTGAAGAGTTGGAGCTTCCTGACTCAGATGCTTATCGAACCATACGAGATGAGTGCAAAAAAGCCCTAGCGGAAGACAAAAGCGATGCAATTGTTTTGGGCTGTGCAGGTATGAGTGATTTATGTCTAAAGCTACAAAACGAATTGGGAGTGATTGTTATTGATGGCGTTGCAGCAGCAGTTAAACAAGCTGAAATGTTAGTCCAGTTAAATTTAAAAACCAGCAAAGTTGGTGATTGGGCTTCACCTCCTGTAAAGAACTACACAGGCATATTGTCAGGATTTGGAATGCGCTAAAGAGTTAATATTTCAATTCCAGCTCAAAACTCAGAGTTGGAATTGAAATAAAGAATAATTAAAGGAATTAAGCCTCTGCTAACTCTGGCTGTTGTTCTTCTTTATAAAATGGCACATCGCCATTAATAGTTGCGCGGTGCATAATTCGATGAGCATCGCCATAATCAAATAATGCTTTATGTTGTGTGCAACGGTTATCCCAAATCGCGACATCACCATCTTGCCATTTCCAGCGTAAATGAAATTGCTCTTGGGTCGCATGTTCAAACAAGAAATTAAGTAATTGCTCACTTTCTTGTTCGGGTAACTCATTAATGTGTGTGGTAAAACCCTCGCTTACGAACAACAAAGGCTCACCTGTAACCGGATGAGTACGCACCACTGGGTGAACCACTGGTGGGTTACGCTTAAAAGTTTGCAAAAGCTTTTCACGTTCTTCTTCGTTATGGGCAAAACGCTCAAGTGGAAAAGACTTACGTATATCGTGCGTTGCAGTTAAGCCACGCAATTTTTGCTGCAACTCAAGCGGAAGCCCTTTAAAAGCTGCTGTGTTGCTCGACCACAACGTGTCACCGCCTACAGGTGGAATTTTAATAGCTTGCAACACACAACCTAAAGGCGGGGTTTTACTAAAAGTCACATCTGTGTGCCAAAGTTCATTGTCACGCAAATCTTGTTTCCAACTGTCGAGCACCATTACCTCCGGAACATCTTCAATTGAAGGATAAATCGGGTGCACATGTAAGGTGCCAAAACTACGGGCCAAGTCTGCTTGTGCTTGTGGCGCTAATTGTTGCTTTCGAAAAAAAATGACCTGATGATCAAGCAAAGCCTGCTGGATTTGTTGCGTTGTCTGTTCATTTAACGCATTCAAATCAATATTGTGAATAATTGCGCCAATGGTAGGCTTGATCACTTCTATATTTAAGTTTGCTACTACTGTATTCATCTTCTTTACTACAACTGCTGACCATACCAAGGAGAAAACTGTTTTTGTAACCAACGTAAAAACAGCTCAAAACTAACTGCGACAATCGCAATCACAATAATGCCCAGAATCACCGTATCGGTAATTAAGAACTGTGCTGCCGATTGCACCATAAAACCAATACCACGGTCCGCTGCAACCAACTCAGCTGCAACTAATGTTGACCAGCCCACCCCAAGACCAATACGAATACCGGTAATAATATGAGGCAAAGCCGTTGGTAAAATGACATGCCAAAAGACTTGTGACTGACTTGCCCCTAATGACAATGCCGCACGTTCACGATTAAGCTGATGGCTTAACACACCATGCGCACTACTAATAATGACAGGCGCCAAAATCGAGAAGAAAATCAAAAGTACTTTTGTGGTTTCACCAATACCGAACCAAATCACAAGTAACGGCAAATAAGCTAACGGCGGAATTGGACGTAATAATTCAACCAAAGGATCTAGAACAGCGCGAACCCATTTGTTCAGTCCCATCCACAAACCCAGCGGAACACCAATCACCACGGCAGCAATCAAAGCCAAAAACACACGCGAGATACTAGCGGCCAAGTGTTGCCACAAAGTTGCTTTCATAAAGCCTTCTTGGCTGACCGATATAAATTTTTGCCAGACGGCCTGTGGACTCGGTAAAAACAGTTCAGGTACAACATGCAAAGCAGTAATAAGAAACCAGAGTGCAACTACACTTCCCACACTGATTATGCTGACCGCCAAAGTACGATGCTTCTCAAAAAATGACGATAGAAATGAAGCATTTTCTGTTTGCACATTTAACTCAGGTTTAAGCTCTGCTTTGTCATATTCATAGACGTTATCTTTAGTGTTCATGTAGGTAACGCCTCCTTACCGCTTTGTTTTTGTGCCCTTAAACTTTCAAATAACTGTTCTCTGAGCTGAATAAATTGAGGATCCGATTTAATTGAGCGAATAGACTCGCCCTGACGGTACCGTTGGGCAAAATCGAGGTGTAGAGTTTTTACAATTTTGCCTGGATGCGCTGTCATTAGTACCAGCTGATTGCTGAGTAATAATGCTTCTTCAATGTCATGAGTAATCAAAAAGAAGCTTTTATTTTGTTGAATCCATAAATCGAGCACTAACTGCTGCATGTTTTCACGCGTAAAAGCATCTAATGCGGCAAAAGGTTCATCTAATAAAATAAACGGCGCGTGACTGATCAAAGCTCTGGCAATACCAACACGTTGTTTCATACCACCGGAAAGTTCCCAGATATTGGCTTTTTCAACGTGACTTAAACCCACAATTTTTAAAATTGCACTCACTTGTTTCTCAATCTCTGCACGCTTTAAACCTTTTAACTGCAAAGCGAAGCCAACATTATCTGCAACATTCAACCAAGGAAGTAAGGCGTGATCTTGAAATACAACAGCACGAGTTACATCTGGTCCAGTTACGACTTCATGATTTACAAGCACATCACCAGAACTCGGCTTTTGAAACCCTGCCAAGATATTAAGCAAAGTTGTTTTGCCACAACCCGACTCACCTAAAATCACGGTTAAAGAACCTTCTTCAATGGTTAGGTTAATGTCTTGTAAAACTGGCTTTTGCTGTTTAGGAAAAGTCAGATGAATATGTTTGGCTTCAAGTACACTCATGACAACTCCTTAAGGCTGCAAAAATGAAGAATTCACATTGCCTTTATAATCGGCTTTAAGTTGATCGACTTTGCCCTGACCTTTTAAGAATTTCGCTGTATCAAAAATATTTTGCGCAAATTCACCTTCTAATGTTTGTTTTTGCTGAGCGTGGTCAAGGTAAATATTTCCACTTAATAAAAGCGGGATATCTTTTGCATCAGAACCTGTGAGCTGCGCAATTTTTTGCACGTTATCAGCATCTTTAACGTAAGCGGCTGGGTCTTGGTTATATTTTTCGAGTTGCTCAAGTGTGGTTTGGACAAAAGCTTTTAAAAAGTCAGGATTTTTTTCTGCAAAATCTTTACGCACAACCCATAAGTCATAAGTTGGAGCGCCCCATTCACCGACTTGTTTTGAGTCTGTTAAAACCGTACCAGATGCTTTGGCTTTACTTAAAACAGGTTCCCAAACATAGGCAGCATCAATATCACCACGTTCCCAAGCAGCTGAAATTTCAGGTGGACGCAAGTTAATAATTTTTACTTTGTCTTCTGGAATGTTCCAATGTTTAAGTGCAGACAAAAGGCTGTAATGGGTTGTCGAAACAAACGGTACAGCAATGGTTTTGCCAATTAAATCTTGAGGAGTTTTAATGCCTGATTTATTACTCACCACGAGTGCTTCAGATGCGCCAAGTTTTGATGTAATTAAGAATACTTCAATCGGTAAATCACGGCTTGCCGCAGCAGCAAGTGGGCTTGAACCAATATTGCCAAGTACGACATCACCTGAAGCAAGTGCGTTTACAACATCTGAACCCGCATCAAATTTTTTCCATTGAATAGTACGTTGACTATGTTTTTCATAGTCTCCATTCGCCTGCGCCACTTTGCTTGGGTCAACCCCAGTTTGATAAGCAATCACGACAGGTTTATTGTCACGAACTGAAGCACTTGTATTATTGTCTTTTTTATTTTGCCATACGATAAATGCAACAATTGCGACTATAACAATTGCCGTGATGATCAACGGTTTGGTCTTCGTGCTCATAATTTCATGATCTTTCAATAATATAAGCTCATAGTATGCAGCTGGCCTTATAATGAAAAATAAAAAAATATGAGTTGCTTATCTGGTTTTTATAAATAACTTTTCTTCATAAGTTTTTATCTTTTGGTAAAAAGCAAATTTCAAGCAAACTTACAGATTAGCGGTAAAATTAAATTACTTATATATCAATAATTAAAAACGATATTCCCAAATCATATGATTAGAAGGCCCTGACATCCCCCTTTTAATTATTTTATCCTACTCATATTTCATCATTTTTATTTTTGTCTTTATACCCAGAGTTTTGCATCTAATTAATTTTCGATATTTTTTATAACGGTCAGATTTTATTATCTTTTTATCTTAAAACTTCTGCAAATATTGAGATTTGGACAAATCTTTTTCTGGTTTATACATGACGCAAATTTACTTTTTATTTTTAAGAGGAGAAAAATTCTTTTGTTTAAGCATTCTCAAATTTTGACAAAAACATTAATTACAACGTCTTTGCTTACATTCAGCCTCTCAAGTCATGCAGCGCTTACCTTTGGCAATGCTGAAGAAGGTGAACTTAAAGTAAGTGGTACTGTTCGGGCTAAATATATTTATGATTTTGACTCTGATCCCACTACCAGTAAATTTTCTTTTAATGACGCGGTCTTATGGCTAGATTACAACTCCCCTAAATGGATTGGCCGCCTAGATTATCGGGTTTATGAATATTACGGGCATTTAGGAGATGCCAATTGGCTTACCGATGCGTGGTTAGGTTATAAAATTAATGACAACAGTAAAATTATTGCTGGCTTAAACCCCGTTCCTTTTGGCTTGGGCCGCTTTTGGGGAAATACTTATTATTTAGGCATTGCCAATAGTGCTGGTTGGGAAGATGTACACAACCTTGGGGTGAAATATGATTTCAATGATGGAATCAATGAAGCACAACTCGCCTTTTATCCTACAGATGGTGGCACCTATAGAGGTAAAAGCAAAGACTCGAGTCGATTTAGTATCAACCCTGTCAATGCAGATGACTCAGTACCGCAAGGCACTAATACCAAAGAAAAGAACTCAATTGTTGTTCGCGGTGCTCATACCTTTAAAAATGTCTTAGGCCAAGAAAATTTCTCTACCCAACTGGGTGCTTCTGCATGGTATTCCACCATTGAAAATAAACGTTCAGGACAAGATGGCGATCGCCAAGTTTATTCGATTTTTAGCAATACCAATTACAACCAATGGAATTTACAGCTTTTGGCTGGTTATCAAGACATTGATAATGCCGACACCCAATATAAAGATCATCTGACTTTGGGCGGTTTCGATTATTCATTTAACTCGGCAACCAAAGGTCAGATTTATTCAGCCGAACTGAGCTATTTATTTCCTCAGCAGTTTGGCCCAATTACCTCTGTTCGCCCATACTTGAACTATAGTTCTTATCGAAAAGAGCAAGATGGCTTTAAAGACTCCACCCGTTTTATTCCCGGCATTGCGTTTAACTATCAAAAATTGACGGTACAAGCCGAGTTGCTGATGGGTAAACACGATCCATATCTAGGAGACAGTGAAGGCCTTGCGGCTGGTGGAAGCAATGATAAATGGAATAAAAAAGCATTTGTGATTTTTGCTTATTACTTCTAATTCTAAAAATAAAGGCCAACATCTGTTGGCCTTTATTTTTATCTAGATATTTATTTTTACTCTAGTCGATTACTGGTGAATTATTGAGAGGAAGTTCTGTTTTATCTTCATCAATCACATCAACATCTTGGGCAGTAGGCTCAAACTTAATCAGTAATCCAATCACAATTAAAGGAATAAATGCAAAGATAGAAATAATCAGATAAACATCGGTTTTATATCCCGCCATCCAGATCGGTAAAACAAACAAAGCAATGGCTTGAGCAACACCTGTTACCGCACGGTTAAAGCCAACCCCAACGCCACGAATCGAAGCTGGATAAGCCATAGTTGGATAAACCATCATTTGTGCCCCTGGTCCAAAGCCTTCGGCAAAAAGCCACAAACCGAGCATACCAATTGCGGTGTAGAGTAAAAAGCTATTACCGGGTTCACCAATTAATGCCAAGGCAATGAGGGCTATAAACTGGAGTAAAAAGCCTGTAAGCAACACATGACGAGATTTAAATCTGCTGGCAACAAATACACCTAACAGCCCGCCCGTAAATGCAAACAATAAATTAAGCCCGAGTGTTGTAGTAATGGTCGTCAAGACATCGGTATGAAAGAAACGCATTAAAATAGAAGGTAAAAAGAAGGCAATGGTCGTGTACTGAAATGCCACCGAAATATGAATCACAATGGCCACAATAGTTCTTGGCAAATAGGTTTTATTAAATAAAACCGCAAACCCCTCGCGCTTTTTCTTTTCAGCAGTTCTTTCTACTTTTTCAACTGTAGCGACTGCATTAATTGCATAGGATTCTTGTAGAACTCGAGCTGCCCCCTTTAAATCGCCTTGGTTTGCAAGCCAGATTGGTGATTCAGTTAAATATTTACCGCGAATAAAAATAATGAGTAACGCTGGCACTGCTCCAAAAATTAAAGATGCTCTCCATAACCAGTTGCTATGCTCAGGGGGTAAAAGAAAATAAAGCGCCAGAACTAGGCCAAAACACACCGAAGAAGCGGCATACCACATTGGGCACCATGCGGCTAAACGCGCTGCCTTATTGCTACTACCGTTAAATTTGGAAAACTCAGATAAGTATGACATTGCCACAGGCAAATCAATACCAACACTAATTCCCATAATAAATCTGGCTAAAATCAAAACCCATACATTCGGTGCAAAACCAGCGACAATTGCCGCAATGACAAACAGCACCATGTCAGCCATGAAGACCCGATAACGGCCAATTTTATCTGTCAGCCAACCACCAATCAGGTTACCCACAATGGTTCCGCAGACAATTGCTGAAGCCACCACACCCGTCATTACAGGGCTTAAAGAAAACTCTGAGATGACTTGCTCAATACCGAAAGAGAGCGTTGTTAAATCATAGGCATCAATAAACACACCAATCAAAGCCAACCAAATAACTTTATTCGATTTACCCTTCCCTGCAAATTTGGAAATTAATTGTGAAACATCATCGGGAGATTTAATTTCATAACGGTGGTTATGATCGAGTTCTTGTGTGCTCACTTAATAATTCCTGTATTTTAATCACAGAAACAAAATAATGATTATTCACATAATACAAAAACAAATTAATCTGATGTTTTAATCTAATTTATAGAATTATCTTTTCATTATTAACTCAGAATTAAAATCGATATAAAAAGACAAAATAAAAGCTGGTATTTAACCAGCTTTTATTTAAAGACTTTCCAAAATATTTAACTCGCCTCAGCAAGTTTTAACTCTTTTAGATTACGATATTTTGCACCTCGGTGATTTTCAGGCAAATATGGCCCAGCACCAAATAATTTTTCTCTTAATGTTCCTTGTGCATATGAGGTTTGATATACCCCACGTTTTTGCAACTCTGGCACAATAAACTCAACTACATCGGCAAAGGTTTGATGCGCCAAAATGTAGGCAAGGTTAAAGCCATCGACATCGGTATCTTCAACCCATTGCTGTAGAGCATCCGAAATGGTTTCTGCCGAACCTACAAGTACAGGTCCATTACCACCTAAGCTGTTCCAGTTTGCAATTTCTTCAATGGTCCAGACACGTTCTGGATCTGCATTTACATAAGAATCTAATAAAGATTGAATCGCGTTGGTTTGAATATATTCAACTTTGTCCGTTGGCTGGTATTGCGAAAAATCCACACCCGACCAGCCTGACAATAATGTTAAAGCCCCATCGTAGCTTCCATAGCTTTGATATTCTTTAAACTTAGCCTGTGCTTTTGCATCGGTTTCATCAGTGACAATCGACAAAAGTGCATAAATTTTAACTGAGTAAGGATCGCGGCCTTCTTGAGCCAATTTTTGGCGAATGCCCTGTACTACTTTTTTAGTGGCAATTTTAGATGGCGCTGCGATGAATACACACTCAGCATTTTGACTGGCAAACTTCTGCCCGCGTGAAGATGCGCCTGCTTGGTAAAGTACTGGTGTTCGCTGCGGTGATGGCTCACAAATATGGATGCCCGGTACAGTAAAGTATTTACCTTCATGCTGAATTGGATGCACTTTTTTATGGTCAGCAAAGATACCGCTTTCACGGTCACGAAGTACCGAACCTTCTTCCCAAGAGCCTTCCCAAAGCTTGTAAAGGACTTCTAAGTATTCATCAGCAATATCATAACGATTGTCATGGTTAACCTGAGTTTTTAGGCCCAAGTTTTTCGAACCGCTTTCCAAATAAGACGTCACGATATTCCAACCAACTCGCCCTTTGGTTAAATGGTCTAGCGTGCTAATACGTCTAGCAAAAGGATAAGGATGTTCAAAGGAAATAGAAGTCGTGACACCAAAACCCAAGTGCTTTGTGACGGCTGCCATCGCTGGCACAATCTGTAGCGGATCATTGACTGGAACTTGTACTGCACCTGTTAAAGCATGTTCAGCACTTTGATGATAAACATCATAAATACCAAGCACATCTGCAATAAAAATACCGTCAAAAAAACCACGCTCAAGAATTTGCGCTAAATCTGTCCAATATTCTAAATCTTTATATTCAACAGATCGGTCTTGAGGATGTCGCCATAATCCAGGAGATTGATGGGCTATACAATTCATTTCAAAAGCGTTAAAACTAATTCTCTTAGTCATAAAATATCAACCAGCATTTTATTTAATTTTTATACTAAAGCAATTTTTATATTTTCTTTATAATATATACCCCAAACAAAATATGATTTTATTCTAATAGTTTTTTTATAATTTATTTTAAGAAATAAAAATAATATTAAGCCACTCAAAATAGCAGCTTAATATCTAAAACTATAATTTATTGTTTAGCAACTTCACCAATTCGCCATTGATAAGGTGGTAATGTTCCGTTCACACTAAAATCACCTACAATTCGATTTTTAAATACTCTTGGGTTATGTGAAGATAAAGTTCTTACATTACGCCAATATCGATCTAGACCTAAATCTTTGTCTGTTGCAGAAGCACCTAAAGCGTCAAATAAAATCGTGGAAGCATTTAAAATTAGATCGGTAATGACCGTTTGAGACTGCGCACTTTCAAGCTCGGCAAGTGCATTTTGTTCTTCTTCAAGCTGCTCATTATTTTGAAATGCAGCCAAGTAAGCACGCTGTAAGCTTTGTGCAACTTTTTCAACAATCGCTCCTGCACTATAAGCCGCACCACGAATTTGTCCTACTACTTGTAAAATTTGCGGGTCCTATTTTACAAACTGGGAATTCGCATGCGTGTAGTTTCGGGTACGTTTAGCAACAGCTTGAGAAACATCATAGGTTGCAGCACGCCCTAGACCTGTAATGATTGCCAGTTGAACCAGTTGATAGTAAGCCGCCGAATATTTAAAACGGTCATCGTCAGGTAAAATTTCAGCTTCATCAACCAATACATCGTGGAAATATGCCGTACCACTTGCAGTAAGCTGCTGTCCAAAGCCATTCCAGTCATCGACAATTTCGACACCTTCATCTTCACGGCGAACAACAACTGAGCCAGACTCTCCTTTTAAATCTGTTACCCCAACATCCACCCAGTCTGCATATAGGCTCCCTGTGGTGTAGTATTTTTTGCCTTTAACGCGAATTTTTCCGTCACTATCTCGATATAAGTGAGTTTCAAACTGATCGATTGACTCTTTCCCGCCTTCAGACCATGCACTACCCACTGTTTCGCCATTGGCAATTCGGTTAAGCCAACGCTGTTGAAACGTTTTGTCTTTACTTACCAACACATCTTCAGTAAAACCAAAATGCACACGCAAAGCTTGCGGTAAGTTTGAGTCGGCCTCTGCAAGTTCAATGAGCAATGCAAATAGTTCAGGAATAGTTGCATCAAAGCCCCCATGAGTTTTTGGAAGTCTTAACCGTGTAAAACCAATATCCTTAAGCCATTGAAGTTGTTCATAGGGCAAAATATGCTGCTGCTCACGGATTAAAGCCCCTTCTTTAATACGGGCAAAAGTCGGTCTGAAGTTACTTGCCAATTCATCATACCGTTCAGAAGGTCCTTCACCCCATACCCGCGAAATGATTGAAGCCTGACTTAGTGCTGCATGCGTTAGTGAACCGAGATGATGCTCAAAATTTAAATTTGTCATGTAAGTAAAACCAATATTGCTTTGCTTTTACCATAAAATATTTATTTCACATGAAAACGATTATTTTTTTATAACAGTATTCAATCTTGATATAACACCAATCAAAAGCATGGCATTGCTAAGCAATTTGTTTTTTGTGAAGACTATGCTGACTTTGCAATAAGGTTTGCATATATTCTGAATAGACAGAAAGTTTTTCGAAAATATGCTCTGAGTAAAACATGTCATCAATTAAGTGTGTCATTTGATTGGCAGTAAAGATATCGCATAGGCCGACCAGTGCTGCATTCATTTGAGCAAACAGAGCGCATAATTGAACATACACTTCATCTTTATTTTTAAATAATAATTTACGCATATCTAGCTGATCTAAGCCTTTTAGACCCTCATCTTTTACGACTTTTACCCAATGAATTTTTATTTTTAAGAACTGTTCAAGTTGCTTTAAAGCCTCTAAATCAAGCTCTAAATGGGTGATTAAAAAAACTGTAGAGATATCACTTCGACATAATGCTTTAATTAAATTTAAATAAATAAATTCAGCTTCTCCTATCTCTATTAGTTCTAAATCTAGATATATTTTTAGGCTTTCTAAAACTTCGTCTACCTTAAATACGACCTTCTTGTCAGCTTGATAGTATTTATTAAGGATAGTTAGCACAGATGGAGTCGCCGGTGTTGTATAAATGGCTGCTTTGTTTAAGTTTGCAAAAATAAATGGCGAGAATAGATAAGCCAAACTGCTTTGCTGTGGCTCAATGTGAGACTGAATTAAATACACGGTTTGAGTTTTAGAAAAATCCCTGAGTACTTTCGCTCTAAGTAAGGTTGCTTCAAGGTTCACATAAGTCTGTTCCAACTGATCTATTACCAAGGTGGAAATAGACTGATTTTTAATAATTTTATGAATAATGTTCAGTTGAGAAGTGATAAACATTTTTTAACATCCAAGCTATTTTAGAAGCGCTACACTTACACTTAGGTCTTTAAGAAACACGCAACAACCAGACCCTACACAAAACAACAATGGAATAGAAAAGAAGAACACTATCATGTACTTATATAAAATCTAAAACAGCGTTCACATTATGTCTTGAAAGTTGATTTAGGTTGGCGGTAAATCCTGTTCATTTTTATTTTGAACTTTAGAGGACTGGATATATAGCTACAGATGATTGAAAAAAAACTATAGCACGCCATCAAAACACGGTTTAACTGTTATAGTTTTATAAAAAATTTCTGTATCTACATATACAAATACAGTGAGTGCATGATTAAGAAAACTTCTTAAGGTAGGTAGTTTTCATGAAACGATCTATTGCATATCGCCAGATATTTCATCAATGTTTCAATGCAACATGTATTTTTACAAATGCAACATCAAGCCTAAACTTTGTTAACAGATTGAGAACAATCAATCGTTCTATTCTCTTGAAATATCAAGCAATTATGTTGCTTTACCCTGTTGGCACTTTACTTGCTAAGAACATTTATCACAGAAGTAAGCCTAATTGCCAAAGTACTTTTTTGCCTGAAATTAAGTATTTAAATCATTTAATCATCATCAGCTAGTTCACAGGGGGAAAGTTTATGAGCCTCGGTCTAACCGCTTTAGAATTAGCACGAATACAATTTGCTTTTACAGTATCCTTCCATATTATTTTTCCGGCCACCTCTATTGGACTTGCCTGTTTTTTGGCAGTTTTGGAATGGAAATGGTTAAGAACGCAAAACCCTATTTATAAAGATCTATTTAAATACTGGATTAAGATCTTTGCCGTTGCGTTTGGTATGGGAGTTGTTTCCGGTGTCGTGATGAGCTATCAGTTTGGTACCAACTGGAGTGAGTTTTCACGAGTAGCAGGAAGCATTACTGGTCCTTTACTTACCTATGAAGTCTTGAGTGCCTTCTTCTTAGAAGCGGGTTTCTTAGGAATCATGCTATTTGGTTGGGGCCGTGTTGGTCCTAGAGCCCATTTCTTTGCAACGCTTATGGTTGCCATCGGAACATGTATTTCGATGTTCTGGATTTTATCGTCCAATAGCTGGATGCAAACACCGCAGGGTTTTGCCATCGAAAATGGCATTATTGTGCCAAAAGACTGGCTAGCTATTGTCTTCAACCCGTCCTTCCCTTACCGCTTTGCGCATATGGGTGCTGCTGCCTTCTTGGTTTCATCTTTATTGGTAGTGGGAACATCTGCTTGGCACTTGGTAAAAGGCCGTCGTGATGAATTGGTGAAAAAATCATTCTCGATGGGTTTATGGATGGTGCTTGTGACTTCTTGTTTACAAGTGGTGATCGGCGATAACCACGGTTTAAATACTCGTGAGCATCAACCTGCCAAACTTGCTGCTATGGAAGGCCACTGGGAAACCAATCATAACGAGCCTATGCCACTACTGTTATTTGCCATTCCGGATATGAAAGAAGAACGAAATCACTTTGAAGTGGGCGTTCCATATTTGGGTAGCTTAATTTTGACTCACAGTTTAGATGGACAAGTGACTGGCTTAAAAGAATTCGCACCTGAAGACCGTCCAAACTCGACCATTATTTTCTGGAGTTTCCGTGTCATGGTGGGTCTTGGCGTCCTTATGGTCACCTTATCACTCATTGCTCTTTGGTTACGTAAAAGAGGAAAACTCTATGAAACATCATGGTTTCATAAATTTGCTGTAGTGATGGGACCTGCAGGTTATGTGGCAATGCTGGCTGGGTGGATTACTACCGAAGTAGGCCGTCAACCTTGGGTGGTCTATGGCATTATGCGGACCAAAGATGGTTTATCGCATACTGTTTCAGCAGATCAGGTGGGTCTAAGTCTCTTTATTTTTGTGGTGGTGTATACAATCGTTTTTGGTAGTGGAATTTACTACACCTTAAAACTCATTAATAAAGGCCCTGTATTTATCGACACGCCAAATATGGAAGCAGGCGGCGTAGGACACTTTAAAACACCGATGCGTCCACTTAGTGCAGTTGATGAAAATATTGACAGCAAACAAAACTCTGGGGAGAACCGTCATGATTGATCTTTCTTTAATATGGGTCGGTATTATCGGTTTAGGTGTTTTAATTTACGTGGTCATGGATGGCTTTGACTTAGGAATCGGGATTATGTTCCCCTTCATTAAGAATAGCCAAGAACGTGACGTGATGATGAATACCGTCGCTCCTGTCTGGGATGGTAATGAAACCTGGATGGTACTTGGGGGTGCTGGCCTGTATGCAGCCTTCCCGCTGGTCTATTCAACGGTTTTATCTGCGCTCTACCTGCCTATTATTTTCATGGTCATTGCCTTGATTTTCCGTGGAGTTGCTTTTGAATTCCGTTTTAAAGCTCATCGGACCAAACACCTTTGGGACTTAGCTTTTATTTGGGGTTCGGTTTTAACGAGCTTCCTCCAAGGGATTATTTTAGGGGCCTATATTCAAGGGATTAAAACCGAAAACGGTATTTTTGCCGGTGGCCCTTTTGACTGGCTTACTGCATTTTCCATTTTCACAGGTATTGGTGTAGTTGCCATGTATGCCACTTTAGGCTGTGGTTGGCTCATTTTAAAAACTGAAAAAGGCTTGCAGCAACGTATGTATGAGCTGATGCCAAAGTTAATTATTGCGCTGCTCATTATCTTTGGTGCCGTCAGCTTATATACGCCGTTAACACACCCCGAAATTGCAGATCGTTGGTTCTCTTTACCAAATCTGTTTTATTTTAGTCCAGTGCCTATTTTGGTCTTATTGTTTGTTGGCCTGATTTTATCGGCATGTAAAAAACAGCAAGATCACAAACCATTTATATATACCTTGGCATTGGTCTTCCTTGCCTTTACTGGTTTTGTAATTAGTTTGTGGCCAAATATCATTCCACCATCAGTTACGATTTGGCAAGCGGCAGCGCCTCATTCCAGTCAAATGTTTGCTTTAGTGGGTGCGCTTATTCTGATTCCAATCATTATTACTTACACCATTGTGTCTTACTGGGTATTCCGTGACAAAGTTCGTGTAGGTGATGAAGGTTATCATTAAGGTACGGGGGTGTTATGAAAAAGTCGTCAGTTAAACTCAGTCAAACCCAATGGTTTATTCTGTTATGGCTTGGCGGTTTTTTAGCCTTAGCTGTGATTGCGGGTTTGTTTAAAGTGATATTGATTTATGCTGCCCCTTACTTAAAGTAAACCCATCCTTATAAACAAATGCCGTTTGTAGATTCTGCAAGCGGCATTTATTATTGGTTCAGTGCATCTTTTATTTTGTTATTTCGTGCAGCCCATACATGTATAAATCAGAACAACTCGCCCATAGCATTCGCCAACTTATTGAAAGCGGCACTTTAAATGCACATGAGAAATTACCTTCATTAAGAGATCAGGTCCAACGTTCTGGTTTTAGTTTAATGACTGTGATGAATGCTTATCAGGAGCTTGAATCACAAGGTCTGATCTATTCAAAGGAAAAGTCTGGCTATTTTGTTGCCGAGCAAATTGCACTAAAGCCACTGGAACAATATTCGATCGTTTCACTTAATTCTAAAATTGAAATTAATTCTTTAGTTTTTAAATATCTTAAATCGATTCAACATGAGTCTGTTGTGCCTTTTGGTTCAGCTTTTCCTGATAGTCAACTTTTAGCTGCTCCCAAACTTATTCAAATTATGGGGCAACTTGCACGGCAAAGGCAAAGCTATGACCAGACAGCAAGCCTACCTCCCGGTAATTTAGCGTTAAGAAAACTAATTGCTCAGCGCTACTGTATGCAAGGCATACAGACCGATCCAGATGACATTGTCATTACATCTGGAGGATTAGATGCACTCAATCTTTCTTTACAAGCAGTAGCCAAACCGGGTGACTATATTCTATTGCAACAAACCGTGTTTTACGGTGCTTGGCAGGCTGCTGAACGTTTAGGGCTTAAGGTCATTACCATTCCCGAACATCCACAACATGGTTTTGACCTAGAGGCTTTTGAGCAGGTTATTCATACATATCCAATTAAAGTATGTTGGCTCATGTTAAATAGCCATAATCCGATTGGGTTTACGGTCAGTGATGAGATTAAATATAAAATTGCCAAACTGCTTCATGAACACCAAATTTACTTAATTGAAGATGATGTCTATGAAGAGCTTTATTATGGCGGGCAAAAACCACTTTCGATGAAGTACTTTGACCAACAAAATCTGGTGCTACACTGCTCGTCTTTTTCTAAAACTTTAGGCGCAGGCTTTCGGGTCGGTTGGGTCTATGCGGGTAAATTTTCGGACCATATTCAACACTTGCAGCTTATGAGTACTATTTCAGTGAATGCACTCATTCAAAATGCGCTGGTTGAATTTCTGTCTCATCATCATTATGAAAAACACTTACGCACGCTTAGACTTTCACTTGAACGTTATAAAAAGCAGTTTTACCACTATTTGAAGCAACATCTGCCCGCGACCTGTGAGATTTATTATTACCCAAGCGGTTATTTTCTATGGGTTAAATTGCCTCATAAACTCGATAGCATGCAAATTTATGAAGAACTCATCCAACAAGATATTGGTGTTGCGCCAAGCCCACTCTTTAGTGTTTTACCTGCACAGCAGCATTATTTGAGAATCAATTGTTCTTTTGAGTGGAACGAAAAAATTCAAGCTGCTTTAGATCAAGTCATCAAAACTATTCAACAAAGGGTCGAAGCAAGCCTGTAAAGTGATGCTTCGACCTAAGCACAATTTTAAAGTATTTAATTTATGATAGTTTCATCTTAAAGCGCGATTTTAAGAGTAAGAATATCTGGATGTTAATATGGAAATAGATGAAGAACTGACTCTTAAAAAAATACAGATTTTTTTGGCCTTTATGCGCTGTGGCAACTTGTCTAAAACCGCGGCAGAAATGCAACTGAGTAATGTCAGTGTTCATAAAGCACTACACTCTTTAGAAAGCGCTTTACGTTGTCCTCTTTTTAAAAATGAAGGCCGTAACCTCATTCCTTTAAAAAGTGCTTATGTATTTGAAGAACGGGCGCAAAAAATCGTACAAGACATTTTTATCACCGTAAATAAAACCAGAGAAGCCGCTGGTTTTGCAGCCAAAGTTTTACATTTAGGTTCACTTTATTCTTTGACTGTAAATACGATTCCAAATGTGATTAGCGGTCTTAAACTCAGACGTAGTGAGCTTGATATTCAACTGTTGCTGAGTTCAAATCAGGATTTGGTAAAAAAGCTGAAAGCCACTGAGCTGGATGCAATCATTGTAGCTTTAAATGAAACCACTCAAGATGATGACTTTGAAATTTTGCCAATGTTTTCAGACGATATTTTTTTGGCAGTTAATAAAGATTCAAAATATGCCGATTTTAAAGACATTGATTTAAGCCTTTTAAAAGAAGAAACTTTTTTAACTTTAACCAAGGGTTTTGCCACTCATAACGACAGCGACATCATTTTTAAAAAAGCCGGTTTTTCACCTAAAGTTGCTTTACAGGTCAATGATATTTTTACCCTCATTAGTATGGTCAGCTCAGGTGTCGGTTTCGCACTATTACCTGGTCGTATTTCTGCGGTTTATGAAAGTTCGGTAAAACTTATTCCCTTAAAACAGCAATACCACATGCAACAAGAAATTGGTCTGGTCTTTTTAAAAAGTAAAGAACGCGACCCAAACTTACTTGCTCTGATTGCTGAATGTCGTATGTTTGCATCTAACTTTAAAAGATAGAAGCTGCTGCGAATAACAACAGCTCTTTTGCCTGATTATAAAATACGTATTAACCCACCAAAGCTTTAACCGCAAAGAACAGAATAGTTGGACCCATTAAGCAACCAAGGCCCGTGTGAAAAGTTGCTGTAAGTGCACCGTAAGGCACTAAACGGCGGTCTGTAGCAGCTAAACCAGCTGACACGCCACTTACCGTTCCTGCCAAACCACCAAAAATCATCGCAGAACGTGGATTGTCTAATCCCATAAATTTCGCAGTGAGTGGTGTTGAAACCATTACACAGATTGCTTTCACCAAGCCAGTTGCAATTGATAACGCCATGACCTCAGAACTCGCACCAATGGCCGCACCCGTAACTGGCCCAACAATGTAAGTCACTGCACCTGCGCCAATTGTGGTAATACTTACCGCATCGCGATAGCCAAAAATCCACGCAAACATACAACCGACAATAAATGGCAAAATGGTCCCGAGAAATAAAGAGAAGGCACCAATAAATCCAGCTTTTTTGGCCTCAGTCGCTTGTACTTCAAATGCTGTGGCTACAATAGTAAAGTCACGAAGCATTGCACCGCCCATGAGTCCTACACCTGTAAAAAGTGCAAGGTCAGTCAAGCCTTTTTCACCACCTGTCATTTTTCCGCCAAACCATGCCAAAATCAAACCAATTACAATCGCAATTGCTGAAGCATGCACACGTCCATTGGTTAAATATTTAGAGAGCTTGGTCGACAGCCACATAATTAAGGCAATTAAAGCAAAAGCTGTAATTAAACCTAAATGTGTTAAGTCTTTTAATAATAATTCAACCATGAACTTTACCTCCGATTCGGTTTAAGGCTGTGTCCTCTTCTTTAGGTAAAGGGCTGGCTTTGTTAAATCGACTTAGACCAGCAATAGTAAGCGTACAAACTGCAACTGAGACTACAGCCGCAAAGAGTGCCATATGGCCACTCGATAATGCTGCCACTACATTTTGTTGGGCTGCCATAGCAACAACAACCGGGATATACATGGTGCCCCAGAATGAAACTCCTTTTTCAGTTTCAACTGTCATCATTCCACGTTTTTCCATCCATAACCGTATACAAATGAGTAAAATCATGGCGATACCCACGCCACCAACATTGGACTTTACACCCAATAAAACGCCTAATAGATCACCAGCAATTACACCAACCAAGGTGCAAAGTGCGAGTAAACCAACTCCATATATAATCATGACAATCCCTCATATCCTTGGATCATTTATGCTTTTGTAAAATCTGACTCAAAAAGAAAAACTATTTGCCTGTTCTTTTTGCATTGCCATCTGAATGCTGTCTAAACGTGTTCCCTGAAATGACAATACAGTTCCTTCTTTAAATGTTCGACGTGCAAGTGTAGTAAGCACCGTTCCCGGCAAAGCTTCGATCTGTAACCTCACACCTCGCTCCCATGCAGCTTGGATGGTACTTTCCCAATCTACAGTTCGACTCATATTAAAAGCCAAGTCATCACCAATCTGTTCTGGCCTGCTAAGCGTACGAGCCGTTGTACCACTTAAATAACGTATTTTAGGCTGCTTTAAAGTCACTCCCTCCATAGACGCTGCAAGTTGCTTTGCTTGCTGACTTAATAATTCACAGTGCGATGGCACCGATACATCTAATTTTTTTGCCACCACGCCTTGTTGCTTTGCTAAAACAGCAACTTGAGTCATGGCTTCAAAGCTTCCTGAAATAACAATCTGGTTATGTGCATTAATATTTGCGACAAACACCTCTGGCGTTATTTCATAAATTTGTTTGACCCATGTTTCAACAGCTGCACAGTCTGTACCAATCAGGGCCGTCATACCATAGCCAGTTGGATAGGCGTTTTGCATGAGTTCACCTCGATAGGCAACCAAACGAACGGCATCCTCAAAGGCTAAAACTCCTGCTATAACCGCAGCCGACCATGCGCCAATTGATAGACCCGCTACATAATCAGGTGTTAAGTTTTCCGCTGTTAATAAAGCTGAACTCACCACACCTGAAATCAGTAAACAAAGCTGTACTGCACGTGTCGACTGCAATGCAGCTGGACTATCTAGCATCAAAACATCTGCTTTGAGTGCATCCGATGCACGCTCAAGGTATTCTTTAACCAGAGCGTTTTGAGGTAAGTCGTGCAGCATATTGCTTCGTTGCACACCTTGTCCCGGATATACCCAAATTGAAGCCATGATATCATTCCCTAATTCCATGGGTTTTCTAATAAAACAGCACCATCAGGACGTTTTAATAGAACTTTTCTGCTATTCCTTGCCCATTCTTTTAATGCCAAACCGCCTTGTGGAAGTTGAAGCTGTATATCCACATTCAGCCCTGCTTGCTGAAAATTTTCGAGTAGCTCAACCGCCTGCTTTTTGGCAAAAGGCTGTTCAGCTCGAATCAACAAATCTATGTCACTTTGCTGATTTACTGTTTCAATTCCCGTTGCTAGTTCAAAGCCGAAACTTCCTGTATATCCCCAACATTCTGAAAAGTTTTTCATAATGCTGGAAATGCTCTGTAAACGTTCTGCCAAGTGCTCAAACTGTTGCGTATCTACGCGAGTCAGCGCTTCTGGCTTAAGCTGCCTGCTAATTAAAGATCTTGGCATTTGAGCTGCATATCGTTGATAGCGAAGTTGTCCTCTTACACCCACAGCCACCTGATCTACAGGAGTAATTGCCCGTCGAACCACAACAGGATCACCACGTTGCAATACCTCTCTCACCCAATGCGGAGCATCATCAGCCAAGCAATCGACCGTCATACCCCACAACAAATCATGGGCTTCGAGCTTAAGTTTCATGACCATTGCTCACGCAATAATTCACGGACCTTTTTAGACATTTGACGGTTTTGGCCATGCAGTCTTTGTTCCAGTCCTCTCGATTGCTCAGCATTAATTTCTTTAAACGCTTGAGCAATTGCCTGTTTCGCTAACAAAAGATCATCGTTTGTCGGTTGTTCAGGGTTTTCAACAGATAACAGTTCCGATAACAAACCAAGCGTGGCATAACTTTCAATGTCATAAGCCATTGGAGGAATGCTTGACCCCAATTGCTCTAACTCATCAACTGACCGCAAGGTAACGCGTGCAGCAGATTCCTTACCCATTGCATGCACCATAACACCTGAATCTTTTAAGGCAATAATACGATTGGCTTGGTATCCATGCGCCAAGAAAGCACCAGACATCGACTTACCAACCAATAAACTCACAATAGGATGACCTGCCAATCTGGCTCTAGCATAGCTATCTACTGCACCCGCTAAAGCTTGATGAATACCTAATAATTCTTCGCGGCGCCCATAGGCCTGACTTGGAACATCAACTAAACATAAAATAGCGCGTTTAGTTTCCGAATGAATATCAGCTTGAATTACTTCATTAACTGCTTTTGCTAAACTCCAGCCTTCTAATAATCCAACTTCCCCTTGTTTTGCCCGAGGGAACAGATTATTGCTGTCTTGAACAACGGCAATCACACGTACCGCTTGCTGGTCAAGCTGACCATCAGCCACCCAAATCGAAGCTGGAAAACCTTCAACTGTTTTAAAGCCCTGCGTGAGTGCTTTAAACCAATGTGCACCGCGAGTAGATGCTTTTAATGTATCAACGGCGATATTCATGCTTGCTCTCCTTGATACAAAGCTTGAACTTGTGCTGGGGTAATCTGCTCAGCAGTATCAACTTGTTGTAGCTTTTCTAAATAGAATGAGTAATTTGAACTACGATGCTGATGAGGTACGCCTTGAGTTAAATAATCGATGACTCGCTGACGAATTTTCTGGCGATCATCGTCTACATAAGCATCTGCCAAACCACTAGTGAAGCGCTGATTACCACCCGTAATACTCCATATAAATGGACGATCTTTGGCGTTATATTCTTGTACACCAGCTTCTTGTTCTATCACTTGTGGGCCATTTAGACCTAAACGTCCTTCTTGTGTCATTACAATATAGCTACATAGTCCAGCTGCAATTGACATACCGCCGAAGCACCCTACACTGCCTGCGACCACAGCAATTACGGGTTGATACTGCCGTAAGTTCACAATTGCAGCCTGAATTTCAGCAATTGCAGCCAAACCCAGATTTGCTTCTTGTAAGCGAACGCCACCCGTTTCCAACAATAAAATTGCAGCTGTTGGAATGCCTTTTAGATTGTCTTCAACCGCAAGTTCTAAGGCACCCGCAATTTTGGCACCGCCCACCTCACCTAAACTGCCACCTTGAAATAAGCCTTCAATAGAAATTAAAACCACTGGGCGTTCTTGAATAGATCCTTTTGCAATCACCACGCCATCATCGGCTTGCGGCACAATATTCTGTTTAACGAGCCAAGGCGACATAACACGGGCAAATGGGTCGAGTAACTCTCGAAAAGTCCCTTCATCTAATAATGCTTTAGCACGCTCTCTTGCACTCAGCTCAATAAAATCTTGTTTATTTAACAAGCTCTCGATATCAGTCATGAGCAATCTCCTCCAATGCTTGTTCCAGACGTAAGCGAACGACACCGGGAGTTGCACCAAAGTCATGAATATCAATATTGACCGCTGGCGGTATTTGAGCAGTAAAAATCCGTTCAAAAAGGTTGTGCCAACGTGCTGCACTGCCATCTACAGAGGTAACGACATGAATAGAGGCTTTTCCCTTTTCACCAGGTTCCATCAAAATTTCTAAATCGCCCGAGCCAACACATCCTACCAACGCTTTTTTTACAGGTGGCTCTGTCGCCACAAATTCAAAATGAAGTGTTTCCATAATCAAAATCCTTCTTTATTTTTTGACAGATGTCTGCTCAACACGATCTATAAATAGTGTTGCTGCTAATAAGTCTGCGGCTCCACCAGCAGACGCCTTCATCCGAAGCAGGTCAATCTCTAAAAGATGCAAAGCACGTCGACCTTCTAAGCTTGAACTACCGCCCAAATCCAGTATTTGCTGAGCACCTTGTTGCATACGCTTTAAACCAGATGTGCCAGAGCGATAAAGCACACAGGTATCGGTCAGGTCAGTCATCATGGCAAGTAAGGCATCTAAGCGAGCAAACTCTTCTTTCATGGGTTTACTACGACTTTGATAAAGTTGCTTTAACCCAAAATTCACAATAGTTGGAAAGCCTTGTTGTGCCTGTTCCTTGGCACCTAAGATGCCTAATTTCTTTTGTACTTGCTGACCATGACTCAAAGCCTGCTTTGGAATAAAGCGATCTTCAAACTGAGCAATCTGGCCTGCTAACTGGCATAGCTCAACAGCAGAAAAGTACTGTTGATTCGTGTGCGCTAATGCTGCTGCGGTAACCATTAACCCTAATGCCCAAATTGCACCGCGATGTGTGTTGACACCATTTGTCGCCAACATCATGGTCTTTTCACCTTGGCGGCCAATTTCTCCAATGTCTTCGCGTAAGGCCAGACAAACTTTTCCGTGATGCTTCGCAGCTTGAGCCATCGCTTCAAACATGGGTCCTAAACTTTTCGCAGAGCGCTCCATTAATTCCAAAGTCAGGTCATCATGTGCACCACTGCCACGGCGATCTACCAAGGCTGGTTTAGGCGTCAGGTTAACTTCATCAATTAAAGCCTCGACCGCCATATCTGCTAAAAGCTGACTATCGCTAAATGTTTGATATTGAACTTGTGCCATCATTACCAACTCCTAAATTTTGCAGGGGGTTGATATAAACCATCAGACCATGTCACCAAGTCGGCAATATTTTTTGCAGCTAAAAGTTCACGTGTGGCATCGGTACGGCGAATACCTAAATCTTCAGGGAATACCACCAGACCTTCACGTCTCAAGCGCGCTGTCGTTTTTGGGTCTTGAGTTAAACCAATACTGGTCACACCTGCCACCGCAGCAATCATGGCTTGGCGCTCTTCTTGGCTGTTTGCTTTATATAGATAAGCAATGCCTTCTTCGGTCAGTAAATGGGTCACATCATCGCCATAAATCATGATCGGGGCTAAAGGCAAACCTGCGTTTTTAGCCACATCAATCGCATCAAGACGTTCTACAAAAGTTGGCTTGCCACCCTCTTGGAAGGTTTCCACCATTTGAACAACTAACTTTTTACCACGTGCCAAATAGGTTTCTGTTTCATTGGCACCTTGCAAACGCATATCCAGCCATGCTGGCGTATCGTGACGACGTCCACGTGGATCATGCCCCATGTTTGGTGCACCACCGAAACCAGCCAAACGACCTTTGGTGACAGTTGAAGAATGGCCCATACCATCAACTTGCAAAGTTGCGCCAATAAACAAATCAACGGCGTACTGACCTGCGAGCTGACACATCATGCGGTTGGAACGTAGCGCACCATCACGACCTGTAAAGAACACGTCGGGACGAGCTGCAACATATTTTTCCATACCGAGTTCGGTACCAAAACAATGCACGCTTTCAACCCAACCTGTTTCAATCGCTGGAATTAAGGTTGGATGCGGATTTAGTGTCCAATTTCGGCAAATTTTTCCTTTTAAACCTAAAGATTCACCATAGGTCGGTAAAATCAGTTCAATTGCCGCAGTGTTAAAACCAATACCATGGTTTAATGATTGCACATTATGCTTTTCATAAATTCCGCGAATTGCCATCATCGCCATGAGCACATGCACTGGCTTGATATGTTTCGGGTCTCGAGTAAATAACGGTTCGATATAAAATGGCTGATCCGCCACCACCACATAATCCACCCAAGAAGCAGGAATATCGACACGGGGTAACTCTGAGACGTCATCGACCAGTTCATTGACCTGAACAATCACGATACCGTCACTAAAAGCAGCAGGTTCAATAAGTGCTGGAGAGTCTTCAGTACTTGGGCCTGTATAGATATTGCCTTGACGGTCTGCCATAAAGCCCGCTGAGAGCACCACATTTGGAATGAGGTCGACTACCAAACGTGAATATAGTTCGATATAGGTATGAATCGCACCAATCTCTAGTAAACCATCTTCAATTAACTGACTAATACGCAAACTTTGTGGGCCAGCAAAAGAAAAATCGAGTTTACGCGCAATGCCTTTTTCAAACAGATCAAGATGTTCCGAGCGCCCAACGCTCGGCATGATCATATGCAAATCATGCAAAATATCTGGATTGGTTTGTGCTAAAGAGCGCGAAAGGAAATCTGCCTGCTTTTGGTTATTTCCTTCCAGTACAACTTTGTCACCCGGTGTAATCAGGGTTTCTAAAACTTTAATAATGTCCTGAGTTGGGATTACCACACCATCGGTATATTGGTTTGCCATCTCTAGTTTTAGTTGTTTGGCATGACGCCGCTTTGTCCATAACCGTTCTTTATTCTGAACTGATCCTTCCATGTACTTACCTATAGATCGCAGTTTTATTCTGAATCTATAAAAACGCTTTATGGAATTTCGATCAATCAACCTATATCGTTAGTTATTAACTTCAGGTTAATGATTAATTTTATATTCGATGAATTTCTTCAAAAAACCAATCTAGGCAGATTTTGACTTTAGGTAAATTTGCGTATTGTGGTCGGTACACCAAATAATAAGAAAAGGGCGATGAGAAGTTAATTTGAGGAAATAATCGTATCAAACGTCCGGTTTGTATATCTTTTTGCACCATAACACTACGCGCTAACGCAACACCATGTCCTTCCATTGCAGCCTGTAAAACTGCAGATGAACTGTTGATTTGCATACCACGGCTAATATTAATGTCATTCAAACCTACACTTTTTAGCCAAGATTGCCACCCCGGAAATTGTTGATGTTTTTCCATCGAAAGGTCATGAATTAAAGTGATATTTTTTAGATCGCTCGGCGTTAAAAGCGATGAATGTTCATTTAAAAATGCGGGCGAACATACGGGATAAACCTCTTCATCCATAAGTTTAACGGCTTCTAAACCTTGCCATTGGCCTTGCCCATATCTCACCCCCACATCGACTTTTTGTTCTAAAAAATCTACGGTTTTCAAGTTAATGTCTAAACGAATATCAATATCTGGATATTGTTTTTGAAAATGATCAATTCTTGGTAATAGCCATTTTTCAGCAAATGCTGGACTTACCGCAATATTAAGCACACCTGATAGAGAATCTTGTTTTAATTTTTCCAAAGCCAAAGTCAACTTATCAAAACCCGCCCGAATATCCGGTAAAACCGACTCAGCCAGTTCGGTAGCAACCAGCCGATTTTTACCGTTAGTTTGCCGATGAAATAAAGGAAAACCTAACCAATCTTCAAGTGTGCGTACCAATTGCCCCACTGCGGCCGGAGTAACATTTAACTCTTTTGCCGCAGCAGAAAAACTTTTGTGTCGTGCACTGGCTTCAAAAGCACGAAGTGCATTGAGATAAACTGGTGAATTCATAACGCTAAAGATTTTCTTTATTGGGTAAGTAGATTATCTCATTTGGACTTATAAATCTTTATTTCTAAAATGCTCTGTAATCTATTCATAACGATTAAATTTTTACATCTTGAGTAGGCTTGCTCACTCACTTTATTTATTTTGTTATTGAATAAAGAGAATTGCCTTTAGGAGGAGAGTATTCATGTTGATCCATGCCGATTTTTCACAGGCTGTGATTATCAAACCTGAAGACTATCACTGGGTGAAATCTCCCCGTGGGGAAGTTGATCGGGTCATGCTTGATCGTATTGGTGATGAAGTAGCCCGTGCGACCAGTTTGGTGAAATATGCGCCCCATACGACCTTCCCTGAACATCGACATCATCATGGTGAAGAAATCCTCGTACTTTCAGGCGTATTTACTGAAAATCAAAATCTGCACTACTCCGCTGGATGGTATTTACGGAGTCCCCATCAGTCAGTACACCAACCATCGAGTGAAGAAGGTACATTGATTTTTGTCAAACTTATGCAAATTCCTACGTCAGAAACTCAAACCTTACGAATCAATACCAATGACCCAGCACAATGGCAAGAAATAGATTCGCGTTTAATTTGCACATTGGTTGATGCAAGTTATGAACACACTTATTTAGAAAAACTCAAGCCGCAGCAACTTTTTACTGAAAAAGCTGAGGGTGGAATCGAAATTTTGATTACCCAAGGTCAATTAGTTGATAAAGAAATAGTTTATGAAACTGGCACATGGATACGCCTACCACCGAAAACACATGCACATTTTCAAGCTGGTTTGTCTGGCGCTTCTCTTTATGTAAAAACCGGACACCTAGCCTCAGCCATTGCTGAATATAATTAAAGGCTCTTTATGCTGCAAAATACTATGCACCGCCAAGTATTAATTTTGGCGAGTTCCCAATCACTTTTCCAAACCGTTTCTGTCATGGTCATGACCATTGGTGGCTTGGCTGGGGCAAATATTGCAAATACCCCAACACTTGCAACGCTGCCCATCGCCTCTATGTTTTTAGGTACGGCCTTGATGATGTTCCCTGCATCAATGCTCATGGCAAGTGTAGGACGACGTAACGGTTTTCTATTTGGCGCTTTCTTAGGTGTGCTCGGCGGCATTATTGCATCAATTGGTATTTTTTATAGCTCACTCATGCTTCTGGCTTTGGGTACGCTATGTGTCGGGGCCTATCAATCCTTTGCTCAGTTTTACCGTTTTGCTGCCAGTGAAGTGGCAAATGATGCGTTCCGCTCACGCGCTATTTCTTGGGTGATGGCAGGTGGAATTGTTGCAGCACTGATTGGTCCGACTTTAGCCCGTTTTGGTGGACCCTTATTCCAGCATTTAGAATATATCGGTTCATTTTTAATTATTAGTATCATCTCACTTGTGGCAATGGGCATTTTATCTAGCTTACATATAGCTGATACAGTTGAGCAAAAGTCTGACTTTACTGCTGGTCGTCCGTGGCAACAGATTGTCTTTCAACCGACCTATTTAGTTGCTCTGTTTGGTGCCGTCACAGGTTATGGCATTATGATTTTAGGTATGACTGCCACACCAATTGCTATGCGTCATTCACACCATGAACTTGGGTCAATTACGACAGTCATTCAACTACATGTACTTGGTATGTTTTTACCCTCATTCTTTACTGGACATTTAATCGCTCGATTTGGTGTGCTTAAAATCATGTTTGCAGGTCTTTTATTATTTACTTGCTACATTGGGTTTGCTCTCTCAGGTATTCAGTTCGCATCTTTTGCTATTTCTTTAATTTTATTAGGCGTGGGTTGGAACTTTTTATTTATTGGCAGTACTTCTTTACTCACAGGAACCTATTCCGTAGCTGAAAAAGCCAAGGCCCAAGCCATTAACGATATGACCGTTTTTGTTGTCGGTTTGATTTGTTCGTTTAGTGCAGGTGCTTTACTGGATTTATTTGGCTGGAAAGCAATGAATATAGCTTTAATACCATGGCTGGTGATTGCCGCAGCTTCTCTCTTTTGGCTAAGCCAAAAAAGAGAAAAGCAGTTTGTTTAAATTCTTTTTAACGCGGTTTGCTCAATAGCCATTCTAGATTTTGACGGACCGCAGGCCACTCATGTTTTAAAATGCTATAAACATGAGTGTCCCGCAAAATATCATCTTTCACAATTTGATGGCTTCTTAGCACACCATCGAGCTTTGCACCTAAGCGTACAATCGCGGCTTGGCTTTGAACATTTAAAGAAGATGTGCGTAACTCAACCGCAATACAGTTTAAAGTCTCAAATGCATGAGCCAACAATAGCTTTTTACATTCAGTATTTACAGGCGTACGCTGTGCAGATTTGCGGTACCATGTCGAACCAATTTCTACACGGCGATGCGCTTCTTCAATATGCATGAGTGTTGTCATGCCCAGCGCTCGTCCCGTTTTTCGGTCTTCAATATAAAATGGCAACATAGAGCCGGATTTTTGCAAATCAAGACGTCTTTCAATTTCAGCAGTCATCTGTTCAGGTCTTGGCACACGGGTATACCAAAGATTATAGAGTTCCCCATCGCAAACGGCCTCTTTGAGCGCTTCAGCTTGAGTTACATCTAGCGGCTTTAAAATAACGTGCTCACCCACTAATTCAACAGGTGTAGTCAAAGACATCTTTATCTCCTCAATTGATATTAAGCTTTTATATTTTCAAAATTATTTATTTAACTCAGCCACACTGTACATGGCATTCGCTATAGTTTGATGACCAGATTTCAATAGGCCATCTGCTGCGCCTAAAATGTCTCGGCGTTCTTTGTTTTGCCCAAGTTTTGATTTTCCTTGCAGCTTGGTAATTTCAACCTCGATACCTACAATGGCTTTTAACATCGGTTCAAGATAATCCTTTGGTGCATCGGACATTTTCCATGGTTCAGGTTGAGATGCTTCATGAGTACGGGTTAAACGAGCCACAACACCGCGAACGTAACGTTCGTCATCTCGAATCGTCACTTTGCCATAAGCATGCACAACCCTATAGTTCCATGTGGGTACTTGTCTGTGCTGTTCATGTTTAGATGGATACCAGTTTGGTGAAATATAAGCATCGCCTGCTTGAAAAACGACCAATACCTCATCTCCATTTTTAATGTCCTGCCAAACAGAATTATTTCGTGACACATGGGCATGTAGCATGCCAAATTTCCCTTCATTTGCTTGCAACTCGAATGGAAGATGATTTGCATCTAAGCCATTACTTCCATGCGTAAAAAGCACCCCAAATGGATAGTCTGCAATAAGAGAATGCAATACATCCAAACGGTTTTCTGCAAAATCATCAGGGATATACATGGCTAAAAACCTCGCTGTAAATATCAGGGCTATTTATATTTTGTGTTGTAAATTTTCTGGTTTATGTGGTTTATTAAAAAGAACCACTTTGTATTTTTTTAAGTAGACCAGAATTATGGCAAGAATGGCAAAAGTTGTGGAACTTCCGTCTATTGCAAAGATTGATAAAAGCAAAGGAAAGATAAGTGCTCAACTGACTCAAGCTTTACGTGAAGCTGTACAAAGTGGTGATTTACAACCCGGTGATCCATTGCCTTCTTCTCGTGAACTGGCTTTAACCCTAGGTGTCGCTCGCGGAACCATTATTGAAGCTTATGATCAGCTTTTAGCTGAAGGTGTGTTTGACTCTCAACCACGAACTGGCACTTATGTGTCTCATGCTTTGGTTAAAACATCTGCAATACAACATTCATCGAAAGAAAATAAACCTAACTCGATCTTTTTGACCAAATCGGCACGTTCATATGCCAAAGTGCTTGATGAATTTAAGCCACTTCCCCATGTTCCTTTTGCGGTATCTGTCCCCGCTGGACGTACTCAACCAAGTGATATCTGGCGTAAATTTGGTAATAAATATAGATCACGGGGTGCAGGTGCTCCTTCGGGTTATGGCGAGCCTCAAGGTGTATTATCACTAAGAATTGCTATAGCAGACTATGTACGACGGTCACGTTCTGTCCACTGCGAACCTGAACAAATTGTGATTACGCCCGGCATTCAACAATCACTTTATGTTTGCAGCCAAATTTTATTTGAGGCGAAAGATGAAGTTTGGGTTGAAGATCCAGCTTATCGTGGGACAACAGCCATTTTTGAGCATACTGTACAAAACATTCGTATGGTACGTGTTCCTGTTGATGAAGAAGGCATTGAGGTTGAAACCGGAATTAAACTTTCTAAACATGCACGTGCTGCTTTTGTGACACCCTCTCACCAATATCCACTGGGCATGCCAATGAGTCTAGCAAGACGTACAGCTTTATTAGCTTGGGCAAAACAGCAAAATGCATGGATCATTGAAGATGACTATGACAGTGAACTTCGTTATAACGGTCAGCCCTTCCCATCTTTGCAAGGCATGGCACCTGACCAAGTCATTTATCTTGGGACTTTCAGCAAAGTCTTATTTCCATCGCTTAGGCTTGGCTATGCAGTGTTGCCTAAAGAACTGGTAGCTCCTTTTTGTGGGCTTAGAGTCTTAATTGATCGGCACCCGCCTGCTGCTGACCAACACGTTTTGGCTGCGTTTATTCAAGAGGGTTATTTAGAGCGGCATATTCGACGGACTCGAAATGTCTATGCAGAAGTTCGAGAATACATTATTGGTCTGATTGAAAAATACATACCTCAAGAACTGGCTTGGTTACAGCCGGGCGATCAAGGCATGCATATGGTGTTATGGCTTGCTCAACATATTAATGATATTGACGTTGCAAGCTCGGCAGTCGATGCAGGTATTGCCATCAAAGCAATTTCACCGACATTTTCAAAAGAGCGGCGACGTTCGGGTTTAATTGTCGGCTTAGGCGATTTTGAACCCGAACTGATGCAACAAGCTATCAAAAAATTATCAAAGATTATTCAACAGCACGCCAAGTCAATGTTGGTAAACCTTACAACAGCAACCATAGATGAATCGCAAATGGTCCAATGAGTACCATTAAAATACCAGCAATAACCATGGTTAAACTGGCAATCACCCCTTCTTCACTATTGCGCTGCTGTGCTCTGACTGTACCAAAACCATGCGCTGCGTTACCCAAGGCGGCACCATTTGCCACATTAGAACGGATTTTAGTAATTGCCAAAATTGCATCGCCACAAATCATACCGACCAAACCGGTAATAACAGTAAATAGGGAAACCAATGCCGCCGAACCATGAATATCTTCAGCTAAAATCATGGCAAAAGGTGTTGAAATAGAACGTGCCATCAAACTGTTAGTGACTTCAGGACTAAAGTGGAACCACTGCGCCATTTTATAAGCAGTCATCACGCCTACACTCATGCCCACAATAATCGCAATCGTAAGAACTCCGAGGTTTTTACGAATCGTTTCCCGATAACGATAAATCGGTATAGCGAAAGCTACCGTTGCAGGACCTAATAAATTAACAATCCACTGGGTATCTTCTGAATAAGTTTGGTATGAAATTCCAAAAATCGTCATCAAAATGATGGTAAGTACAGGCACACTAATTGCGGGTGATAACCAAAGTTTTGGATGTTTTTGATAGATTCGCTTTGCCACAACATAAGCGACCAAAGTCCAGATGAGACAAAGAATTGACCAGATATTCATGTCATTATGCTCTTTAGATATGCTTATGTTGAAGACGTTTTCTAGCCTGTAAGTAAGCCTTCAAACGATTGTAATAATGAATAGTCAGTGAAGTGCTTAACATGACTAAAATGGTTCCAACCGCAATGCTTAAGACGATTTGCCATCCTTCGGTCATAAACAGGGTTTTATACTGGACAACGGCAACGACTACAGGCACAAAAAACAGTAATAGCTCACCTAAAACCACAGTTGCTCCCATTGCCACCTGATCCATTTTGATAATTTTAAAGAACAGGCATAAAAGCAATAAAAACATACCTAAAATACCTGCCGAGACAGGCACACCGAGTTTTTGGTGTAAGAGATATCCGATCCACCAAAAACCAGCCAAAATCAAAATTTGTTTAACTAACACGAACAATGATGGTTGTGTGGGTGTTCCAGAAGCAGATTCAGTACTCATTTTTCGAAATTAAATGGTTAACTACACTATTATGCTAGCTTGGTTAAACCTGCTAAATATGAATTATTCATGTTAATATTATTCCAAAATGGAATAACTTATTCTTTATTATGCTTTCTCTAAAATCATTACAGTGCTTTGTTACTCTGGTTAAAACTAAAAGTTTTACCCGTACTGCTGAAGAGTTATATCTGACTCAGCCCACCATTAGTAAAATATTACAACAACTCGAAGAGCAACTTCAGGTACAGCTTTTGGTTAAACCCGATCATGGACGAAAAAGACAAATTGAATTAACCGAAATTGGAGAGCGTATTTATCAACATGCGGTCGAACTTCTTCAGGCAGAGCAAAACATCTTTCTTGAGATAGAAAACTACCAACAATTAAAAACAGGTACTTTAAAACTTGGCGTTCCACCTTTAGGTTCACAGCTCCTAACGACTGCCCTATTTGACTTTCATCGCCAATGGCCAGATATTGAATTAGCTTTTATGGAAGTGGGTTCACGCGGTATTGAACAGGCTTTACTCAATAATGAGCTAGACGTTGGGGTTTTATTGCAGCCTTTTGATGAACAAACTTTTAATAGCATCGAATTATGTAACTACCCTTTAATGGTACTTTTACGTCGTGATGCAACTTGGGCAACCCGCAAAAAAATAAATCTAGAAGAGCTACAACACCAATCATTTTTAATGTTTCCTGAAAATTTCTCTTTAAACAGTATTATTCTCGATGCTTGTAAGCAGCATGGTTTTTACCCAACCATTGCTTGCCGTACCAGTCAATGGCACCTCTTGGCAGACATGGTTTTACAACGTATGGGAATTGCGCTTCTCCCTCAATATTATACCGACATGCTTGACCCGACTTTATTTGCAGCAGTGCCACTCGAAAAACCAAATATTCAGTGGCATTTAGTCATGGCTTGGAAAAAGAATCTTCCTGTTTCACCAGCAGTACAAGCTTGGCTTAGCATTGTTCGTCAACATTTTCAGCACATTAAACCCTAACGTTGACCACCGAAATAGCTTAGTTCAAAAACCGATAAAGCTTTTCCACAAAAAAGCTACCCAATCTTGGCTTAGCTCACTTAGACTAGACCCATCTGTTTATCACACGGACAATAACAATGAATAACGAGCATTTTAAGCTGTATACAGATTCACAATTTCTAAGTCCCTATGCATTTACAGTTTTTGTAGGACTACACGAAAAACAAATTCCATTTGAAATAGCAACCATCGACTTAGGTCAGCAAGGCCAGTTTGAAACATCTTTTGTAGAAAAGTCATTAACAGCTAAAGTGCCTGTACTTGAGCATAACGATTTTGCCTTATCAGAATCTTCTGCCATTTTGGAATATCTTGAAGAGCTTTATCCAGACACAGCTATTTATCCAAAAGATATTCAAGCTCGCGCAAGAGCAAGACAAATACAGGCATGGCTCAGATCGGACTTAGTGGCACTAAGAACTGAGCGTCCAACCGATGTTATTTTTATTCAGCCCAAGTCCACTCCACTTTCCGAACAAGGCCAAAAAGCAGCAGAAAAACTTTTCTTTGTTGCAGAAAAACTTCTTGCGTCTGATGCCGAATTTCTTTTTGGTTCATGGAGCATTGTGGATGCTGAAATTGCATTAATGTTGCAACGTCTTATTCAAAATGGTGATGCTGTACCAGAGCGCCTAAAAAATTATGCATTACAGCAATGGCAACGTCCGACCGTACAAAAATGGCTTGCCTTGCGACATAAATAAATCCTTATATTTACACCAAACATGAGATAAAAAATGAGTAATTCAAACTATATTCCTCCACAAGTTTGGCAATGGACTGGAGAAAAAACCGATTTAAACCAACCTACCTCAGGTGCGCGTTACGAGCATACACTTCCAGTAGGAAAACATCCGCTCCAACTCTACTCTTTAGCAACGCCTAATGGTCAAAAAGTTACTATTTTGCTAGAAGAGCTTTTAGCGTTAGGACATAAAGATGCTGAATATGATGCATGGCTGATTAAAATCGGTGAAGGACAGCAATTTGGTAGTGGCTTTGTAGACATTAATCCCAACTCTAAAATTCCAGCATTGGTTGACCATAGCCAAAACCCGCCATTAAGAGTATTTGAATCTGGCTCAATTTTGCTTTACTTGGCTGAAAAGTTTAAAGCGTTTATTCCGACTGATATTGCTGCACGTACTGAATGCCTCAATTGGTTATTCTGGCAAATGGGCAGTGCACCTTACTTAGGTGGTGGTTTTGGACATTTTTATGCTTATGCCCCTGTTAAAATTGAATATGCGATTAACCGCTTTGCAATGGAAACAAAACGCTTACTTGATGTATTAGATCAGCATCTGGCAAAAAACGAATATTTGGCTGGTTCTGAATATAGCATTGCTGATATTGCAGCGTTCCCTTGGTATGGCGGTCTTGTTAAAAACTGGGTGTATAACGGCGCGGAGTTTTTAGGTGTCGATCAATATAAAAATGTTCAACGTTGGGCAGATGCGATTTTAGCGCGCCCTGCGGTACAACGTGGCCGTATGGTCAATCGTACCTTTGGTGATTTAACTACGCAGTTGCATGAACGCCATGATGCGAGTGATTTTGAGACCAAGACTCAAGATAAATTGCAGAATCAGTCTTAAAAATATCATTTAGTTTTTGACTTACCCGCAAGATATTTCATTTTTGCGGGTATTCAAAGTTGGCAAAATAACTCGTATATAACTCACTCAGCCAAGCGACAAAAACTCGTACGCGTGGCGAGAGCTGCCGATGCTGCGGATATAAAGCAGAAACTGACATCTTCGGGCTTTCCCATTCAGATAAAACCTCAACCAGTTGCCCATTTTTTAATTCATTTGCCACATGGTAGCGCGGTACTTGAATTAAGCCAGCCCCTTGTAAGGCAGATAATACATAGTTTTCAGCGTCATTTACCGCGATCCAGCTTTTCAAAAAATAATCTTGTTTTTTGCCATTCACCATCAATTCAAATGGATAATTCCGTCCGCCTGATGTCGAAAAGAAATTAACACAATAATGTGATAACAAATCTTCTGGTTGCTCTGGCGTTCCATGTTTATTTAAATAGTCAGGACTTGCACAAATGACCTGTGGCATATCGACCAAATGTCTAGCAATTAAAGTGGAATCATCTAAACGCCCCGCTCTCACCACGCAGTCTATGCCTTCCCTGAACAGATCAACCAAGCGGTCACCCGTACTGATTACCAGTTCAATGTCAGGGTATAACTGATGAAATTGATCTATATTCGGTAAAACAATTTTAGTTGCATGTGCGCCTGATAAATCGACACGTAATAAACCACGGGGCTGAGCAATTACATTACGTAAAGATGATTCGGCATCATCGAGTTCCGATAATATTTGTGTACAACGCTCATAAAATGCCTGTCCATCTAGTGAGGCCTTACATGCCGAGTCGTCCGCTCTAGTAAACGGCACTGTAAGTTATTCTCTAACTCCTTAATGGCATTACTTGCTGTAGCGCGTGGGATATTTAGCTGATCGGCTGCCTGACTAAAACTACCCAGCTCTACGATACGGGTAAAAAGTTGCAAGGTATCAAATTTGTCCATGGTGCTCGCTTTTAACCCTGTCTATTATTAATGTATATGGAATTATCTTATCCAATTCTAAGGATTTATCCCATATTTCTATATTATTAAAATAAGCCATACCTACTCAAACAGGCAATCTAAAAATGAATATTTCAAGAAAAACAGCTCTGGTTACTGGTGCATCACGTGGTATTGGCCGTGCTGTTGCAGAACGTTTAGCTCAAGATGGTTTTTATGTGATTATTAATTATGCTGGCAATAAAGCGCATGCCCAAGCCACTGTAGAACATATTATTGAGCAAGGTGGTCAAGCCTCAGCTATTCAAGCGGACGTCGCAAATGAACATGAGGTGAGTCGTTTGTTTCAAGAAGCTAAAGCGATTAACGGTCAGTTAGATGTGGTAGTTCATAGTGCCGGTATTATGCCTATGGCAAAAATTACACCTGAAAGCCTGCCAGATTTCGATAAAGTGATTCATACCAATTTACGTGGCGCGTTTTTAATATTGGCGCATGCGGCCGAAACGGTGCCAGATGGTGGCCGGATTATTGCGCTTTCAACCAGTGTAATTGCCAAATCTTTTCCGGCTTATAGTCCTTATATTGCGTCAAAAGCAGGTGTCGAAGGTTTGGTACATGTGTTAGCAAATGAGTTACGTGGACGCAATATCACTGTAAACGCCGTTGCGCCCGGCCCGACAGGCACTGACCTTTTTTACAATGGAAAAACTGACGAGCAAGTAGCGGCTATTGCAAAACTTGCTCCATTGGAACGGATCGGGACACCTGACGAAATTGCTGGCGTAGTTGCCATGCTGGCTGGTCCAGATGGGTGCTGGGTAAACTCTCAAGTCATTCGTGTAAATGGTGGATTTGCTTAATTTTAAAAACCGTGCGGATTATTTTAATCTGTACGGTTTTTTACTAAATAATAAAATTTCTTAAATCTATTTTATTTTAATAACTTTATAAGATTAACTAATACTTTTTTATATAAAATATTCACCGCTCTTATTTATCAAAATAATATATATAAATAGATATTCCTTATTTTTGCTTATATTTAAAACCGCGTAAATTGAACCTTAACAATCTGAATCAAAGATAAGGATATATTTAATGAACGCTAAATTAAATACTGAAACTCCGCAAAGTTTTATCTCAAATGGTTCAAATACATCCTTTTCGGCCGAAGATATTCTTGCTAAAGCGCAGCAATATGCACAAGAACACGAATTAAATTTTAGTGGCAGTTTATCACCTGTTGATGCATGGCAGCTTGTACAACAAGGAGAAGCTGTTTTAGTTGATGTGCGTACTAATGAAGAACGTAAATTTGTGGGTTATGTCCCTGAAAGTATTCATGTCGCTTGGGCAACAGGCACGTCATTTAATCGTAATCCACGCTTTTTAAAAGAACTTGAATCAAAAGTTGGTAAAGACAAAACCATTCTTTTGTTATGCCGTAGTGGCAACCGTTCAGCACAAGCTGCCGAAGCCGCATTTAATGCAGGTTTTGAACACATTTATAACGTTCTTGAAGGCTTTGAAGGTGATCTAAATGAACAGCAACAGCGTAATCAGAAAAATGGCTGGCGCATCCACCAACTTCCTTGGCAACAAGACTAATACTTCAATCAATTTTCAGTGAATCAAGGAAAGCTTGTGACTCAATGGAACATTAATGCGGTTGTACAAGGTTTACAACAAGCAAGGCATGACTGGCGTCAGCAGCAACACAGGACCAAAGAATTTGGGGGCCGTGAACTTCCATCTAAAGAAGCTTTAAAGGCCATTTTAGATGACCTGTGCGGGATTTTATTTCCAATGCGTTTAGGCCCTGCCGACTTACGTCAGGAAACTGAAGATTCTTATATTGCCTTTACTTTAAATCGGGTACTAACAGCTTTACATGCTCAAGTACAACTGGCTTTAAATTATGAAGCGAAACGACATTTGAGTCATTCAAGCCCAGTGCAGCAGCCACAAGAACTTGCTCAAACTATTGTGCAGGATTTTGCCAACACTTTGCCCTCTATACGGCGCCTTTTAGACGGCGATGTGCGAGCGGCTTATGAAGGTGATCCGGCAGCACATAGTGTAGATGAAGTATTACTCTGCTATCCGGGCATATTTGCGATTATCTATCACCGAATTGCCCATCAGCTCTATGCTCAAGTGCCTTTATTGTCTCGCATTATTTCGGAGTTGGCTCACTCTGCAACAGGTATTGATATTCATCCGGGTGCGCAAATCGGTAAAGGATTTTTCATTGATCATGGTACGGGTGTGGTGATTGGCGAGACTTGTGTGATTGGGGAACGCGTTCGTATTTATCAGGCCGTGACCCTTGGAGCAAAACGCTTTGAAACCAATGATGATGGTGGTTTGAAAAAAGATTATATACGCCATCCGATTGTTGAAGATGATGTCGTGATTTATGCAGGCGCCACTATTTTAGGCCGTATTACCATTGGTCGAGGGTCAATTATTGGGGGGAATGTTTGGCTAACCCATAGTGTTGCTGCAGGTAGCCAGATTTTACAGTCACCGAATGAGTCTTATCAAAAAAATCATATTGTCGGTTAAAAACTATAGATGTGAAATAAATAGATAAGGAGATAAATAAACAAAGAACGTGCAGATTAATAAAATGCTTATTTCTAGTTTAAATATATTTTTATTTAGAAAATAGATAACTCATTAATAAGCTCAGTATTTAAAAAATTTATAACGCGATTTTAATTTTAAAACCAGAACTAATTCTAGTTTATATGCATCCTAGAATTTTTATTTTCAAAAAGCCAATGTAAAAAGGAAAAATGATTCATGGCGAAAAATACAGATAAAGCCCAACTTGCACTTGGGGACCATGCAGCCCGTCAACTGGCCAATGCAACCAAAACAGCTCCCCAGCTTTCTACAATTACTCCCCGCTGGCTGACTCACTTACTTCAGTGGATTCCTGTTGAAGCAGGTATTTATCGCCTAAACCGTGTCAATAATACCGATGATATACAGGTGGCTTGTACACAACGTGATGAAGCAACTTTACCTCAGACTTTTGTTGATTATGACCCTGAGCCACGCGAATACTTTTTAAATGGTGTATCTACTGTTTTAGATGTGCATACACGTGTTGCCGACCTTTACAGCAGCCCACATGACCAAATTAAAGAACAGCTTCGCTTAACCATTGAAACCATTAAAGAACGTCAAGAAAGTGAGCTTATCAATAACCCGGAATACGGTTTACTGGCAAGTGTGACAGATGACCAACGTATTTCGACTTTAAATGGCCCACCTACTCCTGATGATCTTGATGATTTGCTACGTAAAGTTTGGAAAGAACCGGGATTTTTCCTAGCACACCCTGATGCGATTGCAGCATTTGGCCGTGAATGTACACGCCGTGGTGTACCGCCTCCAACGGTTAGTCTGTTTGGTTCGCAGTTCATTACATGGCGCGGAATTCCACTTATTCCATCAAATAAAATTCCTGTAGAAGATGGCAAAACTAAAATCTTGCTGCTTCGTGTTGGTGAAAAGCGTCAAGGGATTGTTGGTTTGTTCCAACCGGGTCTTGCGGGTGAACAGTCACCGGGGCTTTCAGTACGTTTTATGGGAATCAACCGTAACGCGATTGCGTCGTATCTAATCTCGTTATATTGCTCACTTGCAGTATTAACAGACGATGCTTTGGCAGTGTTAGATGATGTGGAGGTGGACAAATATCATGACTACCCAGTTAACTACAAGTAATCTGCAAGGTAGTCCAACGGGGCCTGAAGTGACTGGTGTTAACCCACCAGCCAACTTCCCTGATGAGTCCACCATTGCTCGACTTGCTAATGAGTTTTTTTCAGCAGTGCCAAGCTCAAGCAGTTCGACTTCTCCATCGGGGCTTAACTTGGATTTACCTGTCGGAGCACCACCGCACCCACCACAACCGGGTGAACCATTTTCTGCACTCAGTGGTCGTGCGCCCAATATCGCCTTTCAGAAAAGTCTCAATCCGGAATATCCTGAGCATATTCCAAATTTGCCCGACTACCCTGAACGCCGAATTGTAGCGTCTGCGCCTGTGGTTGGTGGAGCTAATTTACCACGCCCACCATTTGAACCACATTTGCCACAAGCTGCTCATAGTGAACCAAATGTGCCACGCATTGAACCAAACTTACCAACGGGTGCTGGTGAATCACCTTATTATTTTTTAAATGATTTTTCTGCCCCCAATGCAACAGAACCATCTGTTAAAGGTGTTGAAGACAATTATTCGGTTGCGCAGTCTTTTCAATTGCCACATGGTGACCAGCTAAAGTCCTTACTGACGGAAGATCGTTTTGCAACGAACACGCCTACCCAAAGTTCAGCAAGCTCTGCATTTTATTTTTTAGACTTGCCTCAAAGTGGACAAAGTTATAGCCATTATCAACCATCACAACCAATCTTTGTGGCAAGCAGTGCGCAACCACTCGATGTACATGCCATACGTCGCGATTTTCCAATTTTACAGGAACGCATCAACGGTCGACCTTTGGTCTGGTTTGATAATGCAGCGACCACACAAAAACCGCAGCGTGTGATTGACCGGATTGCTTATTTTTATCAGCATGAAAACTCAAATATTCACCGTGCTGCCCATGAGTTAGCGGCTCGTGCAACTGATGCCTATGAACATGCAAGAAATGTAGTTGCCCGATTTATTGGTGCCCCCTCTTCTAAAGAAATTATCTTTGTTCGAGGAACAACCGAAGGCATTAACCTGATTGCAAAAACATGGGGTGAGCAAAATATTGGTGAAGGTGATGAAATTATTGTTTCTCACTTAGAACACCATGCCAATATTGTGCCTTGGTATCAACTCACTAAAAAAACTGGAGCGAAATTAAGAGTCATTCCTGTGGATGACACGGGCCAGATTATTTTAGAAGAGTTACCAAAACTGATTAATGAACGCACTAAACTGCTGTCAATTACTCAAGTTTCGAATGCTTTAGGTACAGTCACACCTGTTGCTGAAGTCATTAAAATTGCCCATGCCAAAGGTGTACGCGTTTTAGTTGATGGCGCGCAATCTGTTTCGCACATCCCTACCAATGTACAAGCTCTCGATGCAGACTTTTTTGTGTTCTCTGGACATAAAGTATTTGGGCCGACGGGCATTGGTGCGGTCTATGCAAAACCAGAGTTGCTAGAAAATATGCCTGTATGGGAAGGCGGCGGTAACATGATTCAGGATGTCACCTTCGAACAAGTAGTTTACCAACCTGCACCAAACAAGTTTGAAGCTGGAACTGGAAACATTGCCGATGCTGTTGGTTTAGGTGCTGCACTTGAATATGTAGAAAGTCTAGGCATTCATAACATTGCTCGCTATGAACATGATCTACTCGAATATGGTCAAAATGCGCTGAGTAGTGTGTCTGGTTTACGCCTGATCGGAACGGCGCATCACAAAGCCAGTGTGATGTCCTTTACTTTACAAGGCTATTCAACTGAACAAGTCGGTAAAGCTTTAAATCAACATGGTATTGCTGTACGTTCTGGGCACCACTGTGCACAGCCAATTTTACGTCGTTTTGGTGTAGAACAGACCGTGCGTCCGTCTTTGGCTTTTTATAATACAACGGAAGAAATTGATTTATTGGTGTCGGTGTTACATCAACTGACGCGTAATAGGCGTAGCAATTAAATTTATTAAAAAAGACTGCTTACGGGCAGTCTTTTTTTATGGTTTCTTTATTGAAGCTACTTTAGCTCTAAAGACATATAGGAGAACAAGTCAAAGTGGTTATCACAGCGGAGTCTTATGATTTGAAATTCGATTTCTAAGTTAGCCTTCGGCTCGAGCTAAAAGTCATTAATAATCTAAAAAATTTAAAGTGCTTATCACGGCGGAGTCTTATGATTTGAAATTTGATTCCTAGCTTAGCCTTCGGCTCGTGCTAAGAGTCATCTACAGCCTGCCCATAATTTATAAAAATAATGTTTTTGCAACATTTCCTGATAGATGAAAACAGTGAACAGGTTCTGTAGATGACAAAGTTTTTTGGTTACTTTTTCCAAAAAAAGTAACAGAATTAGCTACTTTATTGTGACGTATAAACGGTAAGACTCCGTCTCGCTACCCCATCCACTTAAAAATAAAACCAACTTAATCAAACAATCCCCAAATCAATCTCAATGCAATTCCAATTAATAACACTCCCATCACCCTCTCAAAATAAACCCCAAACTCCAAAAATCTTTTACGTACGATAGGCTGTGCAAACAGTACACTCACCACCATAAACCAAATGGCATTGACCATACACATCCACACTCCATAAAAAACCTGAACTTTCATTGGTGTGGTCGTACTTACAACCGTCGTAAAAATTGCCAGAAAAAAGATAGTGGCTTTTGGATTTAACGCATTGGTAAGAAAACCCATCGTAAAAGCTTTAAATAAACTTGGCGTGTCACTACCTGCTTGGCCATTAATTTCAATATTAGTATTCGGCTGGCTACGTAAACACTGCCATCCTAAATACACTAAGTAAGCTGCCCCCGCTGTTCTGATCAGTGACATGAGCCATTCGCTTTGCTGAATCAAAAAGCCAATACCAACAAGTGTATAAAACACATGTACTGAAATTCCGACACCAATACCAATTGCAGTCAGACATCCAATCAAATAACCATAACGTACACTTTGTCTTACCGTAATCACAAAATCTGGTCCTGGTAAAATCACCGCCATAAAGTGAATAAGAGCTAGCGTTAAAAACTCATGTCCATACAACTGCCACATAACAATTTAGTTTCCTGAAAATCACTTAAAAGATTGTATTGCGATTTTTTAGACGCGATAATCCAATCAAAATCCAAATAACTTTTGCCTCATGAGCACAAATCAAAGTCTGGTTCTGTTAAATGAAATGGCGACTTTCGTTAAGGTTGTCGAGTCGGAAAGCTTTTCTGAAACTGCACGCCAGCTTGGTACAACACCTTCTGCTGTTAGTCGTGCGATTGCTCGTTTAGAGCGTGCTTTAGGCACCCGCTTACTCTATCGGACCACACGGAAACTTCGTTTAAGTGAAAGTGGACAACAGGTCTATCAACGCTGTTTAGATATGGTGAATGCGGCACAAGCAGTCATGGAAAGTTCGGGTCAATTTCATGTTGAGCCAGAAGGTATTATTCGTATGAGTGTTCCGAAAGCGGTGGGACATTTTATGATTCATCCGCATTTACCCGAATTTTTAGAACGCTACCCGAAAATTGATATTCAAATGCTTTTAGAAGATCACTATGTAGATCTCATTGATGATGGAGTCGATTTAGCACTTCGAATTACAGAGCAACCACCGGGCGGCCTTATGGGTCGAAAACTCATTGATATTGATCACTTGGTTTGCGCTACGCCTGAGTATTTGGCCAAGCATGGCATACCGAGCCACCCTCATGATTTAAAGCAGCATGAATGTATTTACTTAGGTGAACAAGCCAGTGACTCAAAATGGAAATTTCAGCAAGGAAATAAATCGATAAGTGTTGCCGTACGTGGTCGTTATGCAGCAAATCATACGGGTGTGCGTTTGAGTGCTGCATTACAGCATTTAGGTATTGCGAGCTTGCCGTACTTCGTTGCACGCCATGCTCTACAACAAGGCACCTTAGTTCAGGTTTTACCAGACTGGGATTTTAAAACCTATTACAGTGGTGGGCTGTGGTTACTTTACCCACCGACACGGCATGTCCCACCTAAATTGAGTGTATTGATTCAATATTTGGCAGATAAATTAGCAGCAGAGCCGACTTTAAAAATCTAGTCGACTCCTAGCTCGAGCAAATCCTATCTAGAGTCCTCTTTGTTAGAATTACTCAACCAATAGATCTTTTGGATTAATCGTATCGCCATAAACTGGTTTTAACGTTTTTTCATAAGCCTGATGAATCACACCTTCTTTTGCCAGTTTCTCTAAGTCTTGGTTCAACCAGTCCAGTAACTCTTTATCGCCTTTTTTCACTGCTGGTGCAATTAAGTCCTGCTCACCTAAATTAGTAATGCCAACAGTGTAATTTGGATTTTCTTTGGCCCAAGCTAAAACCAGCAAGTTATCATGTGCAAGCGCAGCACCACGACCATCTTTTAAAGCATCAAAAGTTTCAGTGTTTTGCTCATACTTTTGTAGTTTAATCTCAGGATGAGTCTTGGTGAAGAATGAATCAGCCGTTGTACCTTTGTTTACCAGCAAGGTTTTATCTTTAAGTTGAGCCACATCGGTAATTGGATGGCTTTTAGGAGAAACCACACCGAGCGCCACTTTTAGGTAAGGCTTAGCAAAATCGACCACCTCTTTACGTTCTGGGGTAACAGTAAAGTTTGCAAAAATAATATCTACTTTATTGGCTTTTAAATATTCGACACGGTTAGCTGCTTCAGTTAAAACGAACTCAACTTTGTTTTCATCACCGAGTAGATCTTTAGCGACATGCTTGGCAATCTCTACATCAAAGCCTTGGTTTTTACCTTGAGCATCTAAATATCCAAACGGCGGTTTATCACTAAATACGCCAATTCGTACCACACCATTCTTTTTGATCTGTTCAATACTTGACGTAGTTTGTGTGGTATCGGCCGATTTTTCAGTAGACTGAGTTCCTTTATCACATGCAACCAAACCCAAACTCAGTAAAGATGCAGCCAAAATATGCTTCACGTTTTGAAATGTTAATGTTGTCATTATTTCACCCTATCGTTCTTGTAAAAGTCTTATTTAGAATCACAGCGCCTACTTTTAGGCACTGCTCTAGCGATATCGAAAATTATTGGCCTACGTCTAAAAACACATTCGGATTAACCGAGTCACCGTAAATTGGTTTCAAGGTTTCATCATAAATTTTCTTAATTTCACCGCTTGTTCTGAGCTGCTTGATTTCAGTATTGAGCCAATTCAATAGTTGGGTATTGCCCTTTTTAACTGCCGGTGCAATAAACTCTTGATCACCAATAGACTGAATACCCGCAACATAACTTGGGTTCTTCGCGGCCCATGCCAAAGCATACGTACTATCTTGTGAAATTGCGTCACCACGACCGTCGGTTAAAGCTTTGAAGGCATCCGAGTTTCTTTCAAACTTGAGTAAATTCACTTTCGGATAATGCTTGGTAAAGTAAGTATCCGAACTTGTGCCTTTATTTACGATTAAGGTTTTACCTTCTAATTGAGCAATGTTAGTAATCGGCTTGGCTTTAGGCGAGACAATCCCAAAAGCCCCTTTTAAATAAGGCTCGGCAAAATCGACAACCTCTTTTCGTTCAGGGGTTACTGTAAATGTCGCGAACACCACATCGGCACGATTTGATTTTAAAAACTCCACCCGATTTGAAGCTTCAGTCACAATAAACTCAACTTTCTTTTCATCACCGAGCAAGTCTTTGGTCACTCGTTTTGCTAAAGCCACATCAAAGCCCTGATTATCACCTGCACTATCTACATAACCAAACGGCGGATCATCAGCAAAAACGGCAACGCGTAGAACCCCATTTTTTTTGACTTGTTCTAAAGAATGGTCTTCTTGAGCATTACTTGCCTGTTCAGTTGATGGCGTTTTACTACATGCAGTTACTAAAACCCCAGCAACAGCAAGACTGCTTAATATTTTTATTGAATTACGTTTAAACATTCACTTCCTCATGATTCAAATAATAAAAATTTAGTACGACAAAATATTTAAGAAAGCTTTCGCTCGTTCTGTTTTTGGCTGTTCAAAAAATTCTTCTGGTGAAGCCTGTTCAATAATCTTGCCCTTATCCATAAAAATAATGCGGTCGGCAACCTTACGCGCAAAGGACATCTCATGTGTCACAATCAACATGGTCATTCCTTCATTCGCCAATTTCAGTACTACATCGAGTACTTCCCTAACCATTTCTGGATCAAGCGCAGCAGTAATTTCATCAAGTAAAATCACTTGAGGTTGCATGACCAGTGAACGGACAATAGCTATACGCTGTTTTTGTCCGCCAGAAAGTTGTCGTGGATAATCAAGTTTTCGCTCATATAGCCCCACTCGCTTTAACAACACATCTGCTACTTGTTCAGCTTCATCACGGTGGCGTTTTTGTACTTTAAGTGGCCCAAGCAAAATGTTGTCAATGACGTTCATATGCCCAAACAGCTCATAGTTTTGAAAAACCATGCCAATTTTTTGACGAGCATTAGTCCAGTCCACATCTTTGCCCAAAACACCTGAGCCAGTTAAAAGAATTTCGCCACCCTGAATTGGTTCTAAGCCATTAATACAACGCAGTAAGGTACTTTTACCGCAGCCCGATGGACCTAAAATAACAACCACCTCTCCTTGTTCTACATCCAGATCAATGCCCTGTAAAATATGACTTTGTGCAAATGATTTCTGTAATTGTTGTATCGATAACAAAGGCATAATTACTCCCAGACCTTTTCTAAATGTGCCGCCAAACGAGATAAGGGATAGCAAATCAGAAAATACAAAATAAAAATAAAGCCATAAATCCAAAGAGAAGCACTCGGCACGGTCAACAGCGAATTTTCAATAATTTGCTGGCCAACTTTAATGACTTCAACCACACCAATCAGGACTGCCAAAGAGCTGGTTTTCACCATTCGGGTAAATAAGTTAATCGCGCCTGGTGTTACTCGTTTTAGACTTTGCGGAAAAATGACATAGACCAAGGCTTGAACATGAGTTAGTCCGAGCGCATAGGCCGAATCGCGTTGATGCTGATCAATTGAAGTAATGGCTGCACGAACCAAATCGCCCATTTCTGCCGTACCCCATAAAACAAACACAACAACACACACCCACATTGCTGAAAACTGCCAGTTAAACCATGTCGCAAAGCCGAAATAAAACACAAACAGCAAAACTAAAATTGGAATGATTCGAATGGCTTCTAGATACAGGCGGCACAGCGATTTAACGACTATGTTTTTAGAAGTCATAATGACGCCGAAAACTGTGCCAAAAATTGCAGAGAAAAACACTGAAATAAATGCAATTTTTGCAGTTGCCCAAAGTCCCCACATTAAACGTTCGAGGTGACTCGCTTGAAATAGATAATCAAGTTCCATGGCTCACCTTCCGACTTCTGTGCTCCAGATAACTGGTTAAAATAGACACGGGCAATAAAATAATCAGATAAGCCATGATGAGTAAAAACAAAGCTTCCGTAGTTTTATAGTCCATGCCAATTAAGTCTTTAGTGACAAAAAGCAGCTCAACGACAGCAATGGCGCTCACCACAGAACTTTCTTTAATTAGAAATAGGCAATTTGCCCCTATTGCCGGAATTGAAATGGCAAGCGCTTGAGGGAAAATGACATATCTAAAAATTTGAGTCGGTTGTAGACCAATACTTTTTGCTGAGTCAATCTGCCCTTTGGCCACCGACTGCAAACCTGCTCGGAATGCTTCGGCCATATAGCTTCCACCTAAAAAGGTCAATCCGATCACACCGCAAGTGAAACCATCGATTTTGATACCGAGTTTTGGCAATCCGTAATACAAAAAGAACAGTTGAATTAATAAGGGGGTATTTCGAGATAACTCAATATAGAACTGGGCAATTCTATTTAGCACCCGCACGCGATATGTGATTAAAATGCTGCAAATCAGCCCTACAATAATCGCCAAAATAATGCTGATAATTGAGATTTTCAGCGTGGTCAAAGTTGCAGAGAAAAATTGCGGCAACACACTATGGATATACTGCCAGTTCAAGGAAAATTCCAACAAATAATATTAAAACGTTATAAATATTTAGCTTTCATCAGCTATTAAATATTTGTGCAACGAGTTTATTTTTTTCCCAATTGGTCTAAAACTATTTTTATTAGATAAGCTTTTCTATAAGTTTGATAAATTCGATTTGGCAATCGAAAACCTTCAAATCAGTTGAATACAACTGCTTAAAACATATTCACTAAAACAAAGATGAATAATAAAGCCAATAAAAAATCGGACACCAAGGCCCGATTTTTATTAAATGATTTTTAATCTATTGCTTATTTTCTAAGTACATCACCAATACTTGGGTCTTTATCAAAAACCGATTTAGCATATGGGCAAAGCGGAATTACTTTTACGTCTTTTTCACGAACAAAGGCAACCAAAGCATCAAGTAATTGGCGGCCTACGCCTTGTCCACGATAATTTTCGTTTACATCTGTGGCATCAATAATTAGCATGCTTTCGCCTGCCCATGTATAAGTCATTTCGCCTGCAACGGTTTCACCATCAAGTAAGCTAAAGCTGCCGTGTTTTGTATCATCTTTTTGTTGAATATTCACAATGAATTCCTCATATTACAAATCGTATTTATTTAAAAATGACTTTGTATAATCTTTATCTATAAGAACAAATTTAACTGTAAAAAAATAGCCTATTTTTAGCAGTGAGTCTGTATGCTTTTTAAATACAATCTTCACTTAAATTAATGAAACTCTTGCACCAGACTATTAATATGCGCCACCGCAGCAGTTCGGTTTTCAACGCAAAGTTTTTCAAAAACATGCTCTAAATGTTTATTCACTGTCCGTGGACTCAGCTCCAAAATTTCTGCAATGTCTTTATTGGTTTTTCCTAACAACAACCAGTGCATGACTTCTGCCTCACGTTGAGTCAACTGCGGGCAATATTTCAAAATATCAGCCATTTCCAAAGCTGGCGTAGAAGTTTTTATCTGGATAAGATAATTTTTTGCCACACTTGGTTCAGTTTCCCACGGCGTAAGCAATAAAAGCTGTAATTGCTGAGATGGTGTTGAATAAAAACAGCTGGTTAATTTTTTGGAGTCTTTTTCATGCTCTAAGTCTGAAAACCAAGCTTTTAAACCTGCTTCAAAACCTTCTAATTCGGGTAAATATTGATTTAGTAGATCACTAGCCTTTTGGGTTTTCCACACAATTTTACCGTGAACATCTAGCGCAAGAATGGCTGTTTCCGTTGCATCAATCACCTGTTTCTGTTGTTGCAATAGTTTGGCATGTGCCAAATGTGTTTTTACTCTTGCTAATACTTCTTCAATATTCAGTGGCTTAGTTACGTAGTCCACCCCGCCGACCTGAAAACCACGCACAATATGCTCTGTCTCAGACAAACCTGTCATAAAAATAACGGGAATAAACTGCGTAATTGGACTCGCTTTAAGCTGTATGCAACTTTCAAAACCGTCCATATGCGGCATATTGCCATCAAGCAAAATCATATCCGGTAAGCATCGGTGTGCAATTTCAATTGCACTTAACCCATCGGTTGTGACAAGCACGCGATAACCTGCCTGATCCAGACTTTCATGTAGCAAGCCTAAATTTTCCGGCACATCATCTACAATCAGAATAACAGCCTGCTCGTTTGGCGAAGCTTGCTGAAAAGAAACATGTTGCGTACTCATTGCTTATCCTGAATCAATCGTTGCGCGTGTTTTAAATCAAACTTTTGAATAGCCTGTTCAAGCTGTTCCCATAACTCATCATGCTCCGGAAAATTTTGACGGCATTGCGTTAAAGTCTGTTGAATTCCTCGAATATAACCCTGTCCAATTAAATCATTTAATTGCTGCAAGCTTTGCTGTAAATCGAGCAGATCATTATTTTCAGGTTGTGTAATTGATGTATGAACAGCAACTTGCTCTTGCTTAAACACCTTTACATCCAGTGTTTGAACTTCATTATTTTCAAGGTTTGCATCTGATTTAGAATCAATCCACACCAAGCCCAACTTATCTCCAATTTTACTCAGCAACAAATTGAGATCGATTGGTTTTAACATAAAGTCTTCACTTAAGACGGCGTCTTGTGGATTGACTTCGCGCTCGCCTGCATTCGCTGAAATAATTAAGATCGGCACATTGGTAATATTATTCTGACGTAATAATCGCGCAGTTTCCCAGCCGCCCATCAAAGGCATATTTAAATCCATCAAAATCAGGTTAGGTTGAAAAATAGGTACTCGTCTTAAACAGTCAATGCCCGACTCGGCTTCTTCAATCATAAATCCCAAAGGTTTGAGAAAATTAGCAACTAAACCTCGGTCTACCGCTTCATTATCGACAACCAAAATTCGTTTACGCTCGCCTTGATAACCCGTAATCTGGTTGGAGTAAACATTAGAAATCGGATGAACCACTTCTTTTGAAGGTAAGTAAAACTTAATCTTAAATTGTGAACCCTGATTGAGCTGACTAGTCACAGATAGCTGTCCGCCAAGTAAATCGACCAATAATTTTACAATCGGCAGCCCGAGTCCTGTTCCGGTAAATCCGCCTTGCACTACATTGCTGCCCCGTTCAAACGGATTAAAGATTCGCTCTAAATCGGCCTCGGCAATACCACAGCCCGTATCTCTAATTTCAAAATAAGCCGTTTGAAAACGGTACTCGACTTTTAAAGTAATTGTGCCACTCGTTGTAAACTTTAAAGCATTGCCCAACAAATTGATGAGCACTTGTTCTAAGCGTTTTTTGTCGGTACGGACATAGTGCGGTAAGTTATCTCCAATTTCATAAACAAACTGTAAATTCTTCTGTTCAAACTGTGGTTGAAACATTTGAATAATTTGTTCAATAAAATTGGGGAAATGCACATCCACTACATTTAAAGAAATCTTGCCTGTTTCAATGCGTGCTAAATCTAGTAAACCGTCAATGAGTGAAGTCAAATGCTGCCCACTACGGCTAATCACCCCGAGCGCCATTTTGCCTTGTTCAGAGAGTTGTTCTTGTTTTTGAAGTAATTGGCTATAGCCCAAAATACTATTTAGAGGTGTCCGTAGTTCGTGGCTAATGCCAATGACATAACGGCTTTTTGCATCATTGGCCCGCTCTGCTGCTATTCTGGCATCTTGTAAGTCTTTTGAAGTGACTTCATGGGCAGCAATTTCATCAATCAATAATGCTGTTTGCTGATGCGTTTCGATTTCGGCATTACGACGGCTTTCATCGTTTAGTACTAACCACCATGCAGCAACACTCATTAATAAAAATAAAATGGTGTAAATTTTCACAAACAGTGTAAAGAGCTGTGGAACGGCTGCCGCATTAATGGTTTCTAAATAGGTTTTTTCTTGGATATAAACCAGACTTAAACTCACTGCCAAAACAATAGACAATCCTAGAGTCAACAATAGATACAAACTGACCCTGCTATTTAAACGACTAGCCCAACGTTCTGGTAAATAGCGCCAAATGGCTTTTTTAAGCTGTACCGACCAACGTGCATCAGGTTTACATAAATCGTGGCAGCGTGCTTCTAGTGAACAGCATAGAGAGCAAATCGTACCGTTATAGGCTGGGCAACCCGCCATATCAGCAAGCTCATAGTCCCGTTCACATACCACGCAGTTAGCAACCGAAGTCGCCTGAATTTTTTCAGGCTGGCGTGCAATGTAATATTTGCCTTTGGTTAAGTAAGCAATAACAGGTACACATAACAACGCAGTTCCTAGCGCAACAAAACTCGCCAAACCTTTCGCCATGAGTCCAAAAAAGCCCAAATAACTCAGCATCGATAGCACTGAAGCAATCAGTAAAGCACCTACACCTACGGGGTTAATGTCGTATAAATAAGCACGGCGAAATTCAATTCCCTTCGGACTTAGACCTAAAGGCTTACAGATAATTAAATCGGCAACGACGGCACCAATCCATGCCAAAGCGATATTGCTATATAGTCCCAAAATACGTTCAACCGCATGGCTAATTCCCATTTCCATCAAAACAATGGCAATAAAAACGTTAAAAAGAAGCCAGACAATTCGTCCCGGATGGCTATGAGTTAAGCGCGCAAAGAAGTTAGACCATGCCAATGAACCAGCGTAGGCATTGGTCATATTAATTTTAATTTGCGCCAAGCAAACCAGTGCTAGAGTCAATATTAACGCTAGCTGAGGATTTGGAATAAACTGCTGATAAGCAACCCAATATAAATAAGTCGGATTGTCTAGTTCAGAGACAGGAATAAACAGCTGAAAAGCCAACACCATCAGCAGCATGCCCATCAAAACTTTTAAAAATCCAAAAATTATCCAAGATGGACCACCTAAAAAAACGGCAAAACGCCATGCAGTTCTGTTCTTTTCTTTTTGTGGTAAGAAACGTAAATAGTCAGCTTGCTCACCAATTTGGATCACAAATGAAAAAATAAGAGTGCACGCCGCACCAAAGTAATACAGGTTAAAATCGGTTGAGTTTGAAACCGCCCCAACAAAATGCAAGCTACTACTTAAAATTTGTGGTTGTTTCCAAAGTACAAAAAACCACGGTAATAACAGCAATAAGAGCCAGATTGGCTGAGTGACTGCCTGAACTTTGTTAATAAAACCAATGCCTTTGACCACTAAAGGCAAAATCACTAAGGCAGAAATTAAGTAACCAATAACTTGCGGAATGCCTAAGGCCAGCTCAAGTGCCATCGCCATAATTGCGGCTTCAAACGCAAGCAAAATAAAGGTAAAGCTGGCATAAATCAGAGATGTAATGGTCGAGCCAATGTAGCCAAAACCTGCACCACGAGTAAGCAAATCAACATCTACATTATATTTTGCGGCGTAGTAACTAATCGGCCAACTGGTTAAAAATATAATGGTACATACGACAATTGCTGCCCATAATGCATTGCTAAAGCCATACTGCCAAAGCATGGTTGCCCCAATGGCTTCCATAGCCAAAAAGCTAACTGTAGAAATTGCAGTATTGGTTACCGTCCAAGGTGACCACTTACGTACCGAGGTGGGTGCGTAGCGGAGCGCATAATCTTCGATACTTTCATCTGCCACCCAAATATTATATTCACGGCGTGTTTTGATCACACGTTGTGGCGCTTGTTGGGGGCGTGAAGAATCTGGCATAACACTCATGTTTGGCATGTGGCTGCATTAAACCCAGCAATCCTTATGCCAAAAGTCATTTATCATGGCGATTTTTTCTAATACGCACATATACGCAAAATAACGTATTTTCAATTTTTCCCAAAAATCACACACTCAAAACCATCAAAAAACAATGATCAATATTTGTGTTGATTGACCGAAAATGATTGGGAGATTGATGTTATGAGTGTATCTGAACATCCAAATCTGGACACTGTGCAAGGTGCAGATTCACAAAAAGCAGTGAATGAAACCTTAGAAGATTATACTTTACGTTATGCTCCACACAGCTTTCGGCGCTGGAGTCCCAAAGTTGTTGCTATTACTGCACTTGGTGGTATTGCCTATCTTGCTGACTTTTCTATTGGTGCCAGTATTGGTATGTCTTATGGAACAACCAATGCTGTTTTCTCCATTTTATTTGCAGCGATTATTATCTTCTTAACCGGCATTCCTTTAGCCTACTACGCAGCTCGCTATAACATCGACCTTGACTTGATTACCCGCGGTGCAGGTTTCGGTTACATCGGTTCGGTTCTTACCAGTATCATTTTCGCCAGTTTCACATTTATTTTCTTTGCCCTTGAAGGTTCAATCATGGCGCAAGGATTATTGCTCGGTTTAGGCATTCCGCTTTGGGCTGGCTACCTCATCTCAACCGTTATGGTTATTCCGCTGGTGATTTACGGCATGAAAGCTTTAAGTAAATTACAAGTCTGGACTACCCCACTTTGGCTCGTTCTAATGATTGGTCCTGTGGCTTATCTGATTTACCAAGAACCTACCTTAGTTAGCCAGTTTGCAACGTTTACAGGTCATGAAGGTTTTGCACCTGTAGATATGGCAGCGATTATGCTTGGTGCAGGTATATGCTTATCCCTAATTATGCAAATCGGTGAGCAAATTGACTACCTACGCTTCATGCCTGCAAAAACAAAAGAAAATAGCAAAGCATGGTGGGCAGCGGTTATTTCAGCGGGGCCAGGCTGGGTGATTTTAGGGGCGATTAAACAAATTATTGGGGCATTTTTAGGTTTCTATTTACTCACTAAAATACCGGGCGTAAACAGTACCGAACCTGTTCAACAGTTTAATGCGGCGTTTCATGACATGCTTCCGGGCTGGGCGGCTTTAACACTTGCGGTTATTTTGGTGGTTATTTCTCAAATTAAAATTAATGTGACCAATGCTTACTCTGGTTCCCTTGCATGGACAAGTGCCTACACTCGTATTAGCAAACATTATCCTGGTCGTATTGTGTTTGTGATGGTGAACTTGGCAATTGCACTTGCTTTAATGGAAGGCAACATGTTTGCGGTACTGGGTAAAATCTTAGGATTCTATTCAAACTTTGCGATTGCATGGGTTGTGGTTGTCGCAACAGACATTTCAATCAACAAATATGTTTTAAAACTTTCACCAAAAGAACCGGAATACCGTCGTGACATGCTCTACAACGTAAACCCTGTCGGTATGGTTGCTTTCCTTGTATCAGCAGGTTTATCGATTGCAGCATTCTTCGGATTATTGGGTAGTTTCCTAGCGCCTTACTCTCCAATTATTGCACTTGTACTTGCCTTCGTATTAACACCAATCATGGGCCTATTAACCAAAGGAAAATACTACATCAAGTCACACGATGACGGCGTTAAAGAACCACGTTACGATGCTGAAGGTACACCAGTAGCAACTGTTTATCACTGCCGCGTATGTGAGCAAGGCTATGAGCGTCCAGATATTATGTTCTCTCACAAACATAACGGTACAATTTGTTCTTTGTGTAAAACACTCGATGCCTAGATGCCTACCCCCTTTTACCAATTAAAAAAAGAAGCTTTAAAGCTTCTTTTTTTATATCTGATGATTTAGCTAATTGGAAATAAACGCTCAGGCACCACATCTTTCATCACAATGGTTGAGATGAGCCGTTGCACACTTGGAATAGCCGATAATTTTTCGTCATATAAACGCTGAAAAGCTGGTAAATCTTTAGCAACAACATGGAGTAAATAGTCAGGTTCACCAAACAAACGCTGCGCCTGAATAATTTGCGGAATCTCAATCACGGCATTTTCAAACTTCTCAACCGCCTGTTTATCGCCTTCTTTAAGCGTAATAAAAACAATTGCTGAGAACTCAAAACCGACTAAGTTTGGGTCAAGTTCTGCCCGATAGCCTTTGATAGCTCCCGACTCTTCTAAAGCCTTCACTCGTCTGTGACAAGGTGAAATGCTCAAACCAACTTTTTCTGCCAACTCAGTGATAGATAATCGGCCATTTAATTGCAATTCAGCAAGAATCTTTTTATCCGTGCGATCCATTTAGAAAAATTTACCCCAAATGTATGTGATATGAGCAAACATTTAAAAGCACATTCTAAATACATGAGCATATTATTTTCAACAAGCTCGCATAAATAGGGATTTTTTCTAAACCACGAGCGAAACCTTTGGAAAATAGTTTGCCGAGATAAGCTTATGGCTTTTAACATTTTTATTGCATTTTGGAGTGTCTCCATTCTTTTTATTATTACGCCAGGGGCAGACTGGGCCTATGCCATTTCGGCAGGAATTAAGGGCAAAGTCGTCGTACCGGCTGTCGCAGGTATGCTATTTGGGCACTTTATTACGATTTTATTGGTAGCGGCTGGTGTTGGCCTGCTTGTAGCAAATAATCCAACTGCACTCATGATCCTAACAATTGCAGGTTCTGCTTATTTGCTATGGATGGGAATAAACTTATTACTTACCCCTCCAACTCCGAACGAGTCTGGTTCTGAAAAGGCTCAGTCATGGTTGAGCTGGGCAACCAAAGGCGTTTACGTAAGTGGCTTAAACCCGAAAGTTTTTTTGCTCTTTTTAGCCCTGCTTCCTCAATTTATTGACACCACTGCTTCATGGTCAGTAACGACACAAATTCTTGCCTTTGGTGTTGTCCACATAATTAGCTGCGCGATTATTTACTTAATGGTGGGTTATGGTTCAGAGGCTATTTTGAAAACCAGACCACAGGCAGCCCAATTAGTTGGCCGTTTTTCGGGTGGCTTGATGGTCGTTATCGCGACGTGCTTATTGATTGGGCAAATTTAAAAGCCATTCAACGAAAAGTTACTGACCATCATTTCTGGTCAGTAACTTAAATAATAAATACGGGAAAAAATTTATCTCATACGTTTAAGGTTATAGGTCACGACTCCCCAAATCACCAGTTCTTGCCCCTCTTCAATATAAATATTTTGATAATCAGGATTTTCTGCTTTTAGCCACACTTTAGGGGGCTGAAATTGGGTATCAATCATTAAGCGCTTAACAGTGAAATCATTATCGATAAGTGCAATCACAATATCGCCCGATTTAGCAGGAATACTACGGTCCACAATAAGCGGATCATCAATATCAATTCCGGCATCTAACATGGACAACGAATTGGCTTTGACAATAAAGGTGGCATTTTCATTTCTAATTAAATATTCATTTAAATCGAGTGCTTGCTCAATATCATCTTGCGCTGGTGATGGGAAACCCGCAGCAACACGTTCTGTCGCCAAAGGAATATGGTAAATTTTATCGTTGTTCGGATGGACCTGCTGTATCTTTAGTTTTGAAGTGAAATCTGTCTGGTTATCGGTTTTGACATTATTCAGTAACCAATTTTTGATAAAGTTGACTTGAGATTCAGGAACACGAATCACTTTGGTGGGTTCATTGAACTGTGCTTTACGGCCGGCGTTTTCCCGTGCACCGCCATGCTCGAATTCTTTCTTCTTTGGCATATCGCCTCCATTTCACCGTTCAAATCCTACACAAACAATGTAACTTGAAAAAGTTACATTTTCAAGTTGACGAAATATTTTTTTTGCATAACAATAAATTTCATGATCAGATTTTAATCCATTTTGCTTTTAACAGGGATGTTAAAACGGAAATGGTAAGTTGAAGAGAATCAAAACCTATTGTGAAATAGTTCTTATTACTGACTGTTTTGATTTTTATCAATGAAATTCTGAACACTTAAATATGAGTTAGATTCAGTTTTTGGTATGGAGACATGCGAAATGAAAAATCAACGTGATGCAGTTTTAGGTTATGCAGATGAACAACATGCCTACTATATCCGTCTTATTGAAAATGATGCGGTATTAGGCGAAAGCTATGGAATTTTCTGTGAAAATCCGGAAAGTGAAGCAGCCGAAAGTATTATGACGACACTATTTTTAAAGAAATCATTTTGGTTAAATGGCTCAGAATTCACAGATATTGTAAAAGGCTTACATCCCCTTACCCACTCATAAGTTTAAAATAATAAAAATAAAGGAGGCATAATGCCTCCTTTATTCTCAAAAACTGTTTGCTTAAGACGTAAAGCGTCCATAAGCATCGCGTTTTTGATTACGAGAGTTCTGGCCACGACCATCTGAACGGCCACGGCGGTCATCATCGTCGTCATCGTCATCACGACGGCTGCGACCACGGCCTCGGCCACCTGAACGACCGCGATCATCATCTTCGTCATCATCATCACGACGGCTGCGACCACGGCCTCGGCCACCTGAACGGCCACGGTCATCATCTTCCTCGTCGTCATCATAACGACTGCGACCACGGCCTCGGCCACCTGAACGGCCACGATCATCATCTTCATCGTCGTCATCATAACGGCTGCGACCACGGCCTCGGCCACCTGAACGGCCACGATCATCATCTTCGTCGTCATCGTCACGACGGCTGCGACCACGACCTCGACCGCCCGAACGTCCGCGATCATCATCTTCGTCATCATCATCACGACGGCTGCGGCCACGGCCTCGGCCACCCGAGCGACCGCGATCATCATCTTCATCGTCATCATCATAACGGCTGCGACCACGGCCTCGGCCACCTGAGCGACCGCGATCATCATCTTCATCGTCGTCATCACGGCGGCTGCGGCCACGACCTCGACCGCCCGAACGACCGCGATCATCATCTTCATCGTCATCATCACGGCGGCTGCGACCACGACCTCGGCCACCTGAACGACCGCGATCATCATCTTCATCGTCGTCATCACGACTGCGGCCACGGCCTCGGCCACCTGAACGACCGCGATCATCATCTTCGTCGTCATCATCACGACCGCGACCACGACCACGACCGCCTGAGCGACCGCGATCATCATCTTCGTCGTCATCATCATAACGACTGCGGCCACGGCCTCGACCACTTGAACGGCCACGGTCATCATCTTCGTCGTCATCATAACGGCTGCGACCACGACCATTACGATCATCGTTTTTATGACTTAAAGCACCAGCTTCACGAGCCTCTTCTGAGGTAAATTCATGTGCGTTCCCACTGGCATGTGCAGCACGGCCAGCTTCACGAGCTTCTTCTGAAGTAAATTCATGCGCATTGCCACTGGCATGTGCAGCTCGCCCACCTTTACTGGCTATTTCTCTGACTCTTTCAGGATCCATACTTGCAAATCCACGATTTGAAGTACCTGAACTATTGTTATCATCTTCATATCTAGTATTAGCCATAGTTATATCTTCCTATATTAAAAT
>NZ_JAWVAV010000018.1:0-72633 GCF_033599315.1 Acinetobacter sp. OYA S30 | reverse complement strand
ATCCCCTTTGCAACCCCTTTTTATAGCAATTCATATCAAGCGTACATTTTTTAGGCTTTTTGGCTATATTTCTATATAATTTGATCAATTTTACATTGATAATAGCTTATCGCTTCTGTATTAAAATATATCTCTACCCAACTGCATATTGAATATAGCCTGGCTAGCGGTTAAGGAATTATATGAATTATTCTAATTTACTTTTGTCGAGCTTATTAACTGTAGGTCTTTACACCTCAGCCCATGCTCAAGAAAATCTTACTGAAGAATCTGCCGCTAGTTCGGAAGATGTTACTTCAACCCAGACTCAGCATAGCCGACCTCACTTACAAATTATTAAAGATTTGAAAGGCATAAAAGTTAAAGATTTAAAGATCAACGCAAATGCTGCTCAACCGGATACAGTAAAAGATCCATTACAGTCACTGAACCGTCCAATTTATTCTTTTAACGATATGTTAGACCGCCATGTTTTGCGTCCCGTTGCTGTTGAATATAGAGAAAAGACGCCAGAAGATGTACGTGGTTCTTACCGACAATTTCGTAAAAACCTTGGCGAACCATGGAATGCTGTTAACCAACTAATTCAAGGACGTCCTGGCCGCGCCGCAAAAACTTTAGGTCGTTTTACTATTAATACGTTAACAACTTTAGGTTTAGCCGATCCAGCGAGCCGCTTAGGCTTACCTCCTGAAGAAGAAAGTTTTGGTGTAACTCTCGGTTACTATGGTGTTCCTTCTGGACCATTTCTTATGCTGCCTTTCTTTGGGCCAAGCACTTTACGTGATGGCGTTGGCTTGGCTGTAGATGCTCAGGCCCGTCCACAAAAATACATTATGGATGACCAAGATGGCCTGTATTGGTCGACTAATCTATTACAAGCCGTTGATACACGCGCTCAATATCTAGATTTAGACCAAACGATACAAGGCGATCAATATGCGATGATTCGTGATTTATATCTCCAACGTAAAGCATTCCAGATTGCCGAGAAAAAAGGTGATTCGGCAGATGTGTCTTTTATTGATGATGACGAATCTGAAGATGTACCAGAAGATAACACTGATAAAACCGAAAAATAATTAAAGGACATATCAAGGTATTGCATTTTTCTTATAGAAAGGCAATACCTTGATTTTGGTCATACATCCTCTATGATGGATAAAGTGATCTTGAAAAAGGACTACCATATCTTCTATGTATTTTATTAAACCGACACGCTCTATCCCTTTCGTAGAGCAAGCTCTGGAAGCATTACCAGACTTACAAGTCATTCACATAGATGATCTCGATTTATACGACCCAACAATTATCGCAATTGCTGATGTACAAGATTTCCTAACTTATAAATGGCGTTTACCTACAATCGTGATTGCTTTTGAGCATGAAGGTAGTGCTTTAGCTCAAGCATGGGAAGCTGGTGCTCTTGCAGGATGGGTATGGAACCAATTACCTAAAGATCTAAATAAAGCTTTAACAAGAATTGATGCACAATATAAACGTAATCAGGATAGCCGTGATTTACCTTCGGCAGCAGAATTACAAAAACGTTTATTGCCAAATCCTATTGATTTATTAAATTATGAGGTTGAAACTTTTTTCCAACCTTCTGCCTATTTATCAGGCGACTGGTACGACTACTGGAAGCTCAATGATAAAGAGGTTTTATTTTATCTCGCCGATGTATCGGGGCATGGTGTAACAAGTAGCTTATTAACTTCTTGGATGGCAGCCTTTCATGGTCGCTCCAAAACACCACGACAGTTAATCAAAAAGTTAAATGGGATGCTAGTTCAAGAGAATATTGAAAAACATATTACAATTGTGGTCGGTATTCTAAATCTTGAAACTCATAGTCTTCGCTGGTCTAGTGCAGGTCATTACCCTCCTCCAATTATTTTTGAACCTAATCAACCTCCAAAAATTTTAACCACCAGCAGCTTTCCCTTAGGGTTAACTGATGAGTTAGAAGTTGAAGAACATGTATGCACATTAAATCGTCATGCACGTTTCATTATTTGCTCAGATGGAGCACTAGAACCATTTGATGGCGGCTTGAATGATCAGTTTCAACAATTAGTTCAACATTTGCAAAATCAATCATTCCAAGCCCCTGATCACGTTGCTGATGACATTGCCATCTTTAGTCTTTGTCGAATGAATTAATTTAAGAATCAATTAATTACATAATATACGACTTAAGGACTCTTGAGTCTGAGATGGCACTATGTGATAATTTTTCTATCCTTCTCTGAAAATGGCATTTATATGTCAACAGGTCATGTTGAATATGCAAGTTTAAATGGAACGCATATTTTCAAGCTTATTGGTGAAGTGCGAGCCCATTCTTGTATAAGTCTAGACAAACTTTTAAACAGAATTGAACAGCAAGAAAATGTTGTTGGTGCAATCGTTGATTTAACCCAAACAACATTTATTGATAGTACTGTATTAGGTATCCTAGCTAAGCTAGGTTTAAAACTGAAACAGACTCATCATATTCAAGCTGTGATGCTATCTACCAATCCAGATATCACAACCTTAGCCAACAGCATGGGGCTAGGGCAGGTTTTTGTCATCCTGAATTATTGTGGCGATCCTAACGTTTGTACTTTAACGTTAACTGACGAGCACATTACTCATAATGCGATGCTAAGAACCGTTCTGGACGCACATAAGACATTGATGAAACTCAATGCAAATAATCAGAACATGTTTGAGCCGCTTGTTAAGCAATTGCAAAAAGAACAAGACACGCTTGAACAAGTATCTGATAAGCAAAATGCCTAAACTTTATTGCTAATCTGGATGTGTATATGACTCTTGTTTCAGTTGTTCAAATGAATTCCCAAGATGACATTGAAAGCAACTTTCAAGTAATTGAGTCATTGATTCAGCAAAGCAAGGCTCAAAATGCCAGCTTAATTGTTTTTCCCGAAAACTTTGTTTGTTTTGCGGCTGGCAAACAGCGTGAAACAGCAGAGCAATTTGAGTCGATTCAACAAAGACTTGAGAAACTTGCGCATCAGTATGAAATCTGGATTGTTGCAGGCACTCTACCGTGCCCATTTCGTCCGGATGGTTCCATCATACAAGATGGTCGAGTGCGCACAGTGAGTTTATGCATCAGTCCTGAACGTACCGAAGCACGTTATGACAAAATACATTTATTTGATGTACAAGTTGGCGATGCTGTGGGTGGATATCAGGAATCTCGTTTCTTTGAACCAGGAACAGACGTTGTAGTCACATCTACCCCTTTTGGCAATATTGGCCTAATGGTATGTTATGACTTGCGTTTTCCTGAGTTAGCTTTAACCCTTAGACAGCAAGGTGCTCATCTATTAACTGCTCCTGCTGCATTTACCTATACAACAGGTCAGATGCATTGGCAGCTTTTGCTGCAAGCACGTGCAATGGATAGCCAATGCTATGTTTTAGGGGCTGCGCAACAAGGTTGGCATGGGGAAAAACGCCAAACTTGGGGGCATGCAGGAGCAACTGATAGTCGTGGTCAAGTTTTAAGTATGATTGGTTATGAAGGGAACGGTTTAATTACGGTACCTTTTGATTTAGCTGCTCAAGAACTTGTGCGTACCTCAATGCCTTTAATGATGCATCGTAAATTAATTCACTATTAAAAGCTTAATTATTCATGTGGAAATACTTATTTAGCATTTTTTGCTTAGGGGCAAATATTCACTGTTATGCGACTGATTTCGGGGCAACAAATAATTTTGTCTCTCCAAATTTGCAGCTTAAACAAAATGTACTTCCTCCTACTCCAAAAAATATTCCTCTGCCTGCTTTTGGTCAGCGGATTATTGGTTGGGGGACAGGTGCAGAAGGTGCCAGACAGCGTTTAGAGAATATTCAGCCTGCCGATGTTTCTATGATTAAAAAACAAGGAACAACTTTAGAAATGATCACGGCCTGGCAAGATTTTTATGAACAAGAGCAACAACGTAATGAAAATAACCCAACCGCGAAATATCGTGCTCGTTTAATGAAAAAAATTGCCGACCTTTGGTAACCATTTTAAATTAGTATTTTTAAGTGATGGAGTAATGTTTAGATTACTCCATTTTTTACGTTATCTTATTTTTATCAATAGCTCTAAATTATGAGCATTTAAGAAATTAAACATAAAGCGATATACTAGAAAAGCACCAATTAGTTTTCTGAGGAATATATGGACCAAGACTGTCAAAATCTAAAGCTTGAGAATCAATTATGTTTCCTCATTTATTCAACAAATTTAGCCCTTAATCAACTTTATCGCAAACTATTAACTCCATTAGGGATTACTTATCCTCAATATTTGGTGATGTTAGTGTTGTGGGAAAAAGATGAGATTACTGTTTCAGAAATTGGCAGCAAGTTATTTTTAGAGTCTTCAACTTTAACCCCAATTTTAAAAAAGTTAGAAGCATTGCAGCTTCTTAATCGTACTCGTTCAAAAGAAGATGAAAGACAAGTCATTATCACGCTTAGCGAAAAGGGGAAAAAACTTAAAGAACAGGCCGTAAATATTCCAACGCATATCTTAGAGGCCAGTTCTTGTGATACGGCTACCCTTCTCGGTCTCAAAGATCAATTAACACAACTCCGTACAAATATAGCTAAATAATCACCAATTTTTTACAAAATTGACTTGTTAAAATAATTAAGTCGTGTACGATATATTTGCATTCAATTTAATTTGGGAATAAAAAGATGTCATTAGAAAAAGTTGTGTATCGTGCAAAAGCTAAAGCAACAGGTGGCCGTGATGGTCGTGCAACTTCATCAGACGGTGTATTAGACGTACAACTTGGTGTGCCTAAAGAAATGGGCGGCGCTGGTGGTGCTGTAACTAACCCAGAACAATTATTTGCAGCTGGTTATTCAGCATGCTTTTTAGGTGCTTTAAAATTTGTTGCAAATCGCGATAAATTCAATATTAGCAAAGATGCGTATGTTGAAGGTGAAGTCGGTATTGGTCCAATTCCAACAGGTTTTAGTATTGAAGTTACTTTAAATGTTTATTTAATCGGTATGGACCGTGAAGAAGCTGAAAAGTTAGTTGCAGCAGCTCATATCGTTTGTCCATATTCAAATGCAACTCGTAACAATATTGATGTGACGTTTAATATTGTGACTGAATAAGTTTTAATATAAAAAATGCCCGAATCATATCGGGCATTTTTTATATCTTACAAATTATGCTTCACTTGCTTCATTGGTTACACGAAGCACTTCTTCAAGTGTAGTTTTACCTGAGAGCACCTTACGTAAACCATCATCGCGAATAGAACCAGAATACTGACGAGCATGATTTTCTAATTCAAATTCAGCTGCATTACCATGAATGAGACGGCGCATAGGTTCATCAATAGGTACAATTTCATAAATTGCTGTACGGCCATTAAACCCTAAATGAGAACACTGATCACACCCTTGAGCCTCTGGTAACTTTAAACTTGGTTCATGGGAAATATGCTGAAAAACTTGCTTCTCAAAAGTATCGGCTTCACGCCATGTCATACAATGTGGACATAAAGTACGAACCAAACGCTGCGCAACCACCCCAATTAAAGAGCTTGAAAGCAGGAAAGGTTCAATCCCCATATCTTTAAGACGAGTCACTGCACCAATAGCAGTATTGGTATGTAGCGTCGATAAAACCAAATGACCTGTTAAGGATGCCTGCACCGCAATTTCAGCAGTTTCTAGATCACGAATCTCCCCCACCATCACCACATCTGGATCTTGACGTAATATTGCCTTTAAAGCACGAGCAAATGTCATATCCACTTTGGTATTCACTTGAGTTTGGCCAATACCTTCAAGCTGATACTCAATTGGATCTTCAGCAGTTAAGATGTTACGGGTATTGTCATTTAGATCAGATAAGGCAGCATATAAAGTCGTTGTTTTCCCCGAACCAGTAGGCCCTGTGACCAAAATAATACCGTGCGGACGATGTACTAACTGAGTTAAACGTTCATAGTCATTTGCCATTAAACCTAGGTGAGTCATATTAAGGCGACCCGCTTGTTTATCGAGTAAACGCATGACCACCCTTTCACCATGGGAAGAAGGCAAAGTTGAAACACGGACATCGACTTCACGACCAGCAAGACGTAAAGAAATACGCCCATCTTGCGGTACACGCTTTTCGGCAATATCGAGTTTCGCCATAACTTTAATACGCGAAACAAGTAACGGGGCTAGTTCACGGCGCGGTTGTACAATCTCACGCAATTGTCCATCTACTCGTAAACGAACTGATAGCTTTTTTTCAAAAGCTTCAATATGGATATCTGAAGCTCCAACACGAATTGCCTCAGAGAGAAGAGCATTGATTAGACGAACAATAGGCGCGTCATCCTCTTGATCCATTAAGTCTTCTGTTTCAGGCACTTGATCTGCAAGGCTTAATAAATCCGGATGGTCTTCTAAGCCCGCAGCTACTTGTTGAGACTCACCTGTATCCCCTGCATAACTGGTACTTAATAGGCTATTGAATTCTTGTTCAGTGCATAATTGATAGTGTGCAGGTTTCCCCAAAATACGTCTTGCTTCCTGCAATGCAATTTTTTCTGTATTTTGACGTCTAACAATAAAAACTTGATCACCGTCATAACGAAATAAAACACCATGACGCTTGGCAAAACTATATGGAACTTGTATTTGTTTCAATATTTGCATCACAATTTATAATGATGAGTAAGATGATTTTGAGTGTACTCTAAGCAGATTACAGCGTGAAGTCTGTTTAACAACTCGGTAGAGGAATTTTACGTCTTGTTTGAAAATAATGAATATCAGCCTCACCCCCAGAATTCTTTAAAATGGTGGGGTGAACAGCACTTTGAAATTAACCAGTCCAAAGCATGGCAATTCGGTTCAATGCTCTTTCGTTTAACACGCGGCATAAAAGAATGGCGTATCGAATATTATCGCCCGACTCTCCAAGATGATAATGAGCAAGATTGGCACATCATAACGGATTCAAATTTTGGTTTTCCACATTCTGTACAAGTCGAACGTTATATGTTTCGGAAAACTAATCCGAAGTTTCTACTCATGCCACGTTTGGCGGACCGATCAGTGGTAATTAAACCAGTTGATCCAATCTACATTCCAGCGGGTCAACGTGGGACACTTTATATTAGTACCCCTCTATGGATTGCAGGTTTAGTTGAAAGTCAGCATGAACCTTTATTTGAGATTCCTGTGATTCAACCCAAAGATACATGGTTTGGTCCTAATGCCCAGCAAGGTGAAATTTGTTATGCAACCTCTGTTGATGGTCGTACCGATTTAAATCTATTAACCCCACGTGCTTTTCGTGCAGTTACGCCGATTGATTTCCATAATACCAGTAATCATCAATTACGCTTTGACCGTATGAATGTACCGGTTACCGCCCTACCGCTATTTTATAGTGAAAGTACGGGACGCTTATGGACATCACAAATCAAAGTCTACTATGAAGGCTCTGACCGCCCAGCCCGTATTCGTATTGAAAACCGTACTCCCCCTCTGGCAGGTGAAGTGACTTATGTTCACCCACCACGTTCACCGGGTGGTGCGCTATTTAATATGTTTGATTCATTCTTTTAAGGGGGTTTTATGGCCGATTCAAGTATTCCAAAAGATATCGCTGATAGCCTCAAAAGCATATTTACCAATATCAATACCGAACGAATTAGTGAAATTTTAGTCGGTGTTGTGCTTTGTTTTATTGGTTTTGTCCTTGCCCGTATTATTTCAAATACATTTATTAGAACCGTTGGCTCACGTTTTAATGCTCATCAGCGTCTGGTATGGCGCCGCGGTATTTTCTATTTTATTTTCTTACTCTTCATTATGACGAGTTTAAAAGAAGCCGGGTTCAAACTTAGTGTATTTCTGGGGGCAGCGGGGATCTTAACAGTAGCACTCGGTTTCGCATCACAAACATCTGCCAGTAACTTGATTAGTGGTTTATTTTTGATTGGTGAAGGTTCATTTGAGGTCGGTGATACGATTCAAATTACACTTATTCGCGGGAATACAATCGAAGGCGAAGTTATCTCAATTGATTTGCTTTCGGTAAAGTTACTTACACTCGACAACGTCTATATTCGTTTACCAAACGAACAACTCATTCGTGCTCCTGTACACAACTTATCAAAATATCCAATACGGCGTATTCCAATTACTTTGGCAATTAACTTTCATGAAGACATTATTAAAGTTCGTGAGGTTCTACTTAACGTCGCAGCGAATTATCCACTCGTGTTAGATGATCCAAAACCTGCTGTTACAGTTACTGCCTTCAGGGAGTCATCGATTGAGCTTTTATTTGCAATGTGGTGTCGTCAAGAAAACTCTTTAAAAGTTCGAGATGAAATGCAAGAACGTATCCGAAATGGTTTTTTAGATAACCAAATTGAAATTCCTGTTCCGAAAATGGGCTTAATTGATCGACCATCTACTGCTTTTGCTGAAGATGATATCGATCAATACAGCAATCAAAAAGAGTTAAAACGAGAGCCTAAAGCTTAGGCTCTTGATTCTTCTGTACAGAGGATGACGGTGGTAATGGCGCAAGATAAGCAATAATCAACATTACCCCACCTGCTCCAATAAAAGAAATGACCCGAGTTAATGTCGCACTTTGTGATAGATCAAGCAAAATTAGTTTTAATACAACAATCCCTAAAAGTGCAGCGCCTACAAACCAGAGTTGACGAATCATTTTTCGACTAGAGTATGTAGTCAAAATAAATGCCAATATAACCCAAAGTAACGTCAAACTTAGCTGTACTACACCATTTGTCCAAATTGAAGCACTCCATAGCGGTGTTGCCCAGTAATAGTGCAAGCCTCTGACGACTACACTACTAAATACCAGCAAGCCCACTAAAATTGTCGTAATTTTAAAAGTCCATTCCAGCGATTTATCTTGATCAAAAGTATGCTGATAAATAATAAAGAGTAGACCAGCGAATACCAAAATTGAAAAGAAGTCAGTTAAGTTAATTAAAGGAACAAAGTAAAGGTATTCAGCAGAATGAACATCAACACTCACCACAAGCAACCAAATGAGACTTAAACACCACACCGGAATTTGATGCAATAGTGTCGTTTTATGAGTTTTATAAGCCCAAAGCGAATAAACCACAGGAACAAAAGCCAAAGCGACTATTGGCATTTTTGGGAAAATGGCTACGCCAACTATCGCTAACGCTAACCAGCTTAAACCCGCCCATACCTTGACGTAACCCAAATGACTTGACTGCGGTTGAGCCATAATAAATAAGCCACTAAGAATAATGGTAGAGACTAGGAAAGTAGTTTGTTGTAATGAGTCTACCCATTTAAACAAAGTAAATACTTGACTCGCAAAGGCCTCCTCTAAAACCAATAACAGTAACAGGCTAATTAAAATTAACTGCAAACTTTGCCATTGCACACGAAGTTTATAGTGAATAGTCGCACTAAATATTGCTATTAGAGCGATAGCAAACATCAAATATGGACTTAAAGCATGATGATGCCATGCCATTATTTCTACACCTGCTACGGCGCCCGCATACATGCCTAAACATAAGAAAATACCGCTAAACATGCTTGCGCTAAAATAGCGTTGTTCTTTGCTGTTGTATTGCAATAAATAAAAGGCCGAAATGAATTGGGCAATTGCATAAATGCTAGTGCTTAGCGTTGGAAACTCTTCATTTGCCCAAACCTGATAAAACAGTGCAAGTGAGCTGAGTAAAACTAAAATCACACCAATATATCGGCTTAAACGGTAGCGTTCAGTTACTCCCCAAACGATTAAAGCGGTACCTTGGGCTACCCAACCAATCGCAGTCCAATGTGCTCCTTTTGCAAGCGGGAAAATTAAGGCAAAAAAAGCAACCGCGAGAATGAAAAAACTTTTTGCAAGGACCGAAAGCTGGGGATGAGTTTTTTTAATCCAGAACGTTAACACCGCATAAGTGCCTGCTAAAACAACAGCACCAATTGTTAAAGCTTGTGTAGACTCATGAACTAAATAGGCATGAAGCGTAAAGCCTAGTACAGGTACACTAAAAATAAGACCAACATCTAAGAGCGGAGGTAAACGGATCCCCTCTTGTTTTTCATGTTCTGAAACCCGAGAGATATTTTGGCTATAACGAACACTTAACCAAATAAATAGCGCTATATGGAGCCATAAAATCCAGTCTAATGTGTCAAATTTTGCTGGCTCTGCATAAAATGCGATTGCACTACCGCCAATAAACATTGTGGCAAAGAAAGCGATCTGATTTAGGATTTTCCAAGGCTGAATAAAATTAACCGCAGCGACTGCAAGATTAATAACAAGATAGTAACTAAATAAAAAAACCACATCAGGACGATATTGTGGAATAACTAAAGGAGCCGCATACGCCATACCCAGTGCGAGTATTGCCAAATAAATAGCTTGTTGTTTTAAACTCAGGAATACTGTAATTGCTAATAAAATCGCAAATAGAATACTTGCTGTAGTTAGGCTCGTGATTACACCAAAATGATGTGAGAACACAAGCGTTAGAAAGACAACAGCTAACCCTACACCTTGCAATGCTACAGCAAATAGCTGGTTTTTCTTTTGCAAGGTATATCCAAATGCTGTTAATACACCTCCTGCAATCGCAATAAAACCAAGTTTTACACCTAAGCTCAACTGCCAGTGCTCACTTGCAAAACGCAGTAAGAGCACTACCCCAACCATAAGCACAGCAACAGCAACCCTTAAAATTGGATTACCATGAATCATCCAATCGACTGCTGGTTGCCACCATGCGGTGGTCTGTGTACGAACTATTTGTTCTTCTTGATTTAACGCTGTTGTTTCAGGTAAAGCTGGCTCGGTAATATTGTTTGGATCAACTTGCTCTAAAACAGGCGTTATCACTTCTGTATGTATAGATTCATTTACATTTACTGTTTGCTTGGCTGTCTCGAGGAACAATAAACGAGTATGAAATGCACTGATGGTTTGAATCAAACATAACAGTAAAACCAGTAATGCCCCACCAGCAATCCACATCCAATGATTGATATAAGCAACTAATGCAACCAAAGCGGCGGTATAAATTACCGTTCTTTGCATATGAATAGAATAAAGTGGCGTTGTCTGGTGAGAAAACTGTTGTTCTAAATGAGTTAAACGTTGATGCAGACTTGATAATGACTGAACCAGTATGACAGTGAGCGCAATAGATAAAGCAACAACGGCACTCTGAAATTTAAAACCAATTGAAATGGCTAAAAACAAAGTCAAAGCGATCAAAACAATGATCATTCCCTGTTTGTCTTTTTTATACATGGGCTTAGCAATATGACACCTTCATTACAGGCCATCTTACTTCAAGCCAATACATGCGTATATTTATACATACAAAATACTGCAAAAATCATAAACCTGCATTCATAGCCGTTTTCACGTAAAATACCCATAATTCAGTTTAAGGAATTGTTCAATGCCACCATTTGTCTTGGTTGATGGGTCCTATTTTTTATTTCGTGCATATCATGCATTACCACCATTGACGACCTCTACAGGGTTACATACCAATGCAATACGTGGAGCAATTTCTGCCATTCAAAAATTGATGCGTCGTATGCAACCGACACATATGGCTGTCATTTTTGATACGCCTGAGCCAACTTTCCGTCATAAGCTTTCACCTATTTATAAAGGTGACCGCCCGACTATGCCGGAAGAATTGTCTCAACAGATTCCATATTTACATGCATTGATTAAGGCTCAAGGGATTCCTTTATATAGTCTTCCGGGTGCAGAAGCCGATGACATTATCGGGACTCTGGCTAAACGCGCCGTAAAAGAAGGTCATCATGTGCTTATCTCAACCGGAGATAAAGACATGGCCCAGCTGGTTAATGACTATGTAAAACTTGAAGATAGCTTTAAAGATCGAGTGCTAGACACCGACGGCGTATTTGAAAAATTTGGCGTTTGGCCAAACCAGATTATCGATTACTTAACCCTTATGGGTGACGCATCTGATGGCATTATGGGTGTACCTGGCGTAGGCGCAAAGACGGCTGCCAAATTACTGACTGAATATGGGACATTGGATAATATCATTGCCAATGTAGACCAACTTAAAGGCAAACTGAGCCAAAATATTAAAGATAATTTAGACAATATTAAGCTTGATCACCAGTTGGCAAGCATTGTCTGTGATCTTCCTTTAGAACTCGACTGGCATGAATTAAAACTTACTGATCCAAATGTAGATGCCTTACGCAATCTCTATACGGAGCTTGAGTTTAGAAACCAGTTACAGTCTCTCGATCATCCAAACAATCCAAATAGCTCAAGCTATAAGCAGCAAGCTTCACAAACTATTGTCCAAAATGAAGTTAAACCTGCTCAAACGATTGAAACAGAAGATCAAGCAAGCTTGACTAGTCAAGATGATCAGCTTGGAACTGCAAACTATCACACTGTTTTAACACAAGAAGCATGGGATCAGCTCTGGCAACGCATGCAGAATGCCGATCATTTTGCTATTGATACAGAGACCACAAGTCTTGATTACCGTATTGCCGAGATGGTTGGTTTTTCAATCGCATTTGATGCGAAAGATGCCTACTATGTTCCTTTAGCACATAATTACGAAAATGCACCACAACAACTGGACCGTGAACAAGTTTTAGCGCAAATCAAGCCTGTACTTGAAAATGAAGCAGTTAAAAAAATTGGTCATCATCTTAAATATGATGCGCACATTTTTGCTAATCACGGTATTGAACTTAAAGGTTGGTATTTCGATAGCATGCTGGCATCTTATGTACTGAATGCAGCAGCTACTCGTCATGGCATGGATGATGTTGCTCGTGTTTACCTAAGCCATTTGACCACTACTTTTGAGCAAATTGCTGGCAAAGGTGCAAAACAGAAGACTTTTAATCAAATTGAGATTGAAGTTGCAGCTCATTATGCAGCAGAAGATGCACATGTGACCTATCGTTTATATGAAGTACTTTCAAATAAACTTAAAGCACATCCTGAATTAGAAAATATTTTATATAACATCGAGATGCCAGTTGCTCGAATCTTATCGGGTATGGAAGAAGATGGAATCCGTTTAGATCATGCTTTCTTAGATAAATTAAGTGTTGAATTTGCGAAAACTATGGAAGACCTTGAAAATCAGGCTATGGAAATTGCAGGTGAAACTTTTAATATTGCTTCGCCTAAACAAGTAGGTGAAATTCTATTTGATAAGTTAGGCATTAAAGGTGGTAAAAAAACTGCAACTGGACAATACAGCACCAGTGAAAGTGTTCTTGAAAAAATTGAGCATCCTTTAACGGAAATTATTTTAGAACACCGTGGATTAGCAAAATTAAAGAGCACCTATACTGACCGTTTAATTGAGCAGTCGCATAATGACACCCATCGTGTACATACCAGCTATCATCAAGCACTAACGGCAACAGGTCGCCTATCCTCTTCTGATCCTAACTTACAAAACATTCCAATTCGTAGACAGATTGGCCGTCAAATCCGTAAAGCATTTATTGCACCGGAAGGACGAGTTTTGTTAGCAGCCGATTACTCGCAAATTGAACTTCGTTTAATGGCTCATTTTTCTCAAGATGATGCCTTAGTTCATGCATTCCAACACGGTCAAGATGTACACCGTAGAACAGCAGCAGAAGTGTTAGGTATTGCAATTGAAGATGTGACCAATGATCAGCGCCGTCAGGCTAAAGCTGTGAATTTCGGCTTACTTTACGGCATGTCCGAGTTTGGTTTAATTCGTCAACTTGGCTTTACTCGTGAAGAATCGCAAAACTATATCAAACAATACTTCCAACGCTATCCTGGCATTTACGAATACATGCAACGTACTCGCCAAGTAGCATCGGAACAAGGGTTTGTTGAAACTATTTTAGGTCGCCGTCTGTATACACCGGATATTGACGCCCGAAATGTGATGGTACGTAAAGCTGCTGAACGTGCTGCAATTAATGCACCTTTACAAGGTAGTGCTGCTGATATTATTAAGTTAGCAATGATTGAAGTAGATAAAATCCTGCCAAAAGATCAAGCAAAACTATTACTTCAAGTTCACGATGAATTGGTGTTTGAAGTTGATTCAAACATTGCAGATGAACTTTCAAAACAAATTGCGGATGTCATGCAGTCTGTTCTGGAAATTTCTGTACCGTTAGTCGTAGAAGTAGGCCAAGGTAAAAACTGGGATGATGCCCATTAATTTATCGATAAACCAATAAAAAAAGGGCTGTAATACAGCCCTTTTTTTAATCTTACAAAATTAAAGTCCAGTTAATAAAACTTTAGCGACTTCATTCATTAAGATCTCGGCAATATAGAGTGCCAAAAATGCCAGAATTGGAGATAAGTCAATCATCCCCATATTAGGTAATAAACGACGGAATGGGGCGAGTAACGGTTCAGCTAAATCTTGAATCACCTCAATATAAGGTGAACGAGATTGAGTAAACATAACGACCCAACTCAAAATGATTGTTGCAAAAATTAAGTAACGGCAGAAACGAATCAAATCCTGAATCATGGTCACAAAAGTCAGAATCACTAAATGAACCGGACTATTTGGCATGGAACCCGAAAGATACATTACACCGAAAATTTTCAGTAAATATAAAATAATTAAAAGAACCAACGCTGCCAGATTGAATCGGCCTTTTGCGACCGTTGGAAAAATTCGGCCAAAAATATCAACAATCTTAGTCGCCTTTACTGTCGATAAAACCACAGGATTATAAGGACTCACTGCCGCCAATTGCATTAAAAAACGGAAAAAGACCAATAAAATCGCGACGTTAATTAAAATTCCAAAAATTAGCGCAGAATTTGCACCCATAGTTGTCTTATCCTATTAAAGCTATTTTGCACTGTCACTCAGTTCTTGAGCCAATTCTTGGCTACGTTTCTGTGCAGCAGCTAATGCAGATTGAATATTTTGAGAGATTTGTGCACGATCAAAAACTTCAAGTGCAGCTTGGGTTGTACCATTCGGTGACGTCACATTTTTACGCAGCTCAGACGGAGTATTTGAACTCGTAATTGCCATTTGAGCTGCACCTAATGCTGTTTGAAGAGTTAAAGCAGTTGCAACTTTTTCATCCAAACCTAAATTTTTACCTGCACGAATCATACTTTCCATGAGGTAGAAGAAATAAGCTGGGCCTGAACCTGAAACTGCCGTTACCGCATCAATTTGAGCTTCGGAGTTTACCCAAATTGTTAAACCAGTTGCTGCTAAAATCTGACTCGTTAATTCACGGTCCGAGGCACCAACCACATCAGTCGCGTAAATACCATGAGCACCAGTTTGAACTAATGCAGGTGTATTTGGCATAACTCGCACAATACGTTCGCTATCAATCAGATTTGATATTGTCTTAATTTCCGCACCGGCAATAATCGAAATAACCAATTTATCCGATAATAAACCTTTTAACGGACGTAGAACATTTGCCAGAACTTGCGGTTTTACAGCAAGAACAACTACATCAGCATTCTGTATAGCAGCCGTATTATCTTGAGTTACATGAACTTCTTTTTCTTGCAATAGTTGACGAATTTGTTCGACAGGATCTGAAACGGTAATACGTGTTGGTGGTAATCCTCTTGAAATGAGCCCGCCAATTAATGCTTGGGCCATATTACCACCACCAATAAAACAGATATTACAATTCACTGCTGTTGCCATAACTATATTCGCCATTTACCAGATTACAAGAATGAGAAATTAAATCTGGTTGCCACCCTCCTTCCTCACAATATGGAGACTGAGCCAACCAAAATCCTTTCGGTGTAAAAACCCCAAGCATAACATTATCTAAGACTAATATTTGAATTGTATGACGAAGCCAAGGCAAAATATGTGCTTCTTGAATTGCTTTTTTTAAAGGCCATTGCCCAACACGACCATATAGGTGAATCTTTTCCCCACCTTGACGTCGAATGATTTTTAATTTTTTATTCAATAAAGAATGACTTAAACCAATTTTTTTACACTCAACATGGAATAGTCCAGCTGCGCCCTGCCATCTTTCTTCTAATTTAAATGAATGCTCTAGTTCAGCAACAACCGGATTTAAAGTTTCAGCGAGATAAACCTCTCTACTCAACCTATAGAGTATATTTTGATAACGGACATAGTAAAACTGGTTCCAATGTAAAGCGGCTTGAGCATCTGACTTAGACTCAATAACTTCTGTTCTTAGCCGTTCGACCATTTCAAATGCAGGTCGATATTGCCCTTGACCTTTCATCCACGCAGAAAGTAACTGGCGCTGCCGCGCAAAAGATAACTCATATAATTTCGTTAAATCTAAATAGTCAGCTGAACCAGAATATTGCCAATCATCTTTAAGAACTTCTTCTAAAATTTCAGAAGCATCTTGCATCAGATAACTGGTTCGGCTCAAAGCTTGCTGCATTTTTGGAAAACGGCTTGTTAAAAATGGCCACAGTGCTTCACGGCACCACACCCTATCGTAATGGGTGTCATAGTTCATTGGATCATCAATATATTTAACTTCAAGCTGAGCGGTCCATAAAGCGATTTGCTCACGTGTTAAATCCAAAAAGGGGCGCCAAATTGTCATATCTTTACGGTAATCAATAGCCTGCATCGCAGCAAGCCCATCAACTCCCGCACCTGACAATAATCGCAAAATAACTGTTTCTGCCTGATCCTGTTGATGATGAGCAAGCAACAGAATTTCATTTTCTTGTAAATGTTGCTGATATGCTTGATAACGTGCTTGACGTGCTTGTGCTTCCAGATTGCCGTTTGCGATCTGAACTTTTTGAATAATATAAGGAATATTTAATATTGTTGCCTGTGTGGCAACCACTTCCGCCCACTCTGCACTTTGATCTTGCAGTTGATGATCAATATAAATTGCTCGGATCTTTTGAGGGAAAATTTGAGCCATTAAATGTAGTAGTAGCATTGAATCCATGCCACCACTACATCCAATAAGAAAAGAACTTTTTTCAGAGAACTCTTGAGCTTGCTTTAAGACGCCATGCCTAAATTTTCGCTGCCAAACTTCATTAAACGTTGATAACGTGCTTCGCATCGTTCATTTGCATCCATTGGTAGCAATTCATCCAAAGCCTGCTTTAAAACTACTTTTAAGTTTTGCATCACACGCTCAGGATCTAAATGCGCACCTTCACCTTCATCTACTACGTATTCAACAATACCTAGTGATTGTAGTTTATCTGCTGTTAAACCTAAAGCTTCACTCGCTTGAGCTGCTTTCTCAGCAGTTTTCCACAAAATAGATGCACAGCCTTCAGGCGAAATCACAGAATAAATACTATGTGACAACATAATCACTCTGTCAGCAACACCAATACCTAAAGCACCACCAGAACCGCCTTCACCAAGTACTGTTGCGATTACAGGTACTTTCAGGCTTGAAAGTTGAGCAAGGCTAGTCGCAATTGCTTCTGCCTGACCACGTTCTTCAGCACCAACACCCGGATATGCACCCATAGTATCAATAAAGGTGAAAACTGGTAGATTGAAACGCTCAGCCATATCTAAAAGGCGCTGAGATTTACGGTAACCTTCTGGGTTACACATACCAAAGTTGTGCTTTAATTTTTCACGGGTACTACGACCACGGTGTTGTCCAATGACCATCACAGGTTGACCGTCAAAACGAGCAAGACCACCTACCATCGCACCATCGTCACCAAACAAACGATCACCATGCAATGCATCAAACTCTGTAAAGATTTCACCGACATAATCTAGAAACTGCGGACGTTCAGGATGACGTGCAATTTGAACCGTTGTCCACGCTTTGGACTGAGTAGCTTTTTTCATAGGTCGAATATTATCCCTTTAATCGATAAATTTTTCCGACTGAATATTCAATTCAATGTCCCAATGCTTAAACTGCTCTTGCTCATCATGCAAGTCGGCAACTAACAATGGCCATTGTTTGGCATCACCAGAAACACTAAGTTGCCATTGTTGATCATTTATGATGGTCAATTCAATGGCAGGAAGCATCTGATCACTGCGGCTATGGTTGAGTAAAACTGCTAGGCGAAGTAACAAACTTAAATAAACTAATTTATGACCGCCAGCCTTTAAAACTTCATTTTTTACATCATTTCGCAATTTACGGCGGTGATGAGCAACCAAATGTGAAAGATGATTTTGGTCAATTTGTGAGAAACCAGGAATATCGGAATGTTGCAATAAATAAGCACCATGACGATGATAGCCACCATGACTAATCGCTAAACCAATTTCATGCAAATATGCTGCACGGCGCAGTAAGTCACTGTCTTCACTCGTTAAATTAAGTGGTTTAGCAACACTATCAAATAAGTATTGAGCCGTATTTACAACTCGTTCTGCCTGTTTCGGATCGGCGTTATAACGTCCCATTAATGCTTGTACACTACGGTCGCGGATATCCTCATGCTTAAAACGGCCTAACAGGTCATACATGACTCCTTCACGTAATGCACCATCAGAATATGCCAAACGTTCAATTTCTAAAACTTCAAAAACAGCGTACAAAATTGCCAAGCCGGCTGGCAAAACTGCTCGTCGGTCTTCTCGAAGTCCTTCAAAATCAATTTCAGAAATATTTTTGAACTTGAGTAACTTATCTTTAAGTTTATGGAGACCTTCACGTGTGACATTTTCTTGCTCGTCACTTAGCCCCATATTCACCATAATCTGGCGGCAAGCTTTAATGGTCCCACTTGAACCTACAACAGTATCCCACCCTTCCATCTTATAAGTGGTGGCGATTGCTGAAAGCTCTTTACGCGCAGCAACAACTGCTTTATCAAATGCTTTTTGTGTGATTTCACCATCGGCAAAATAGGCTTTTGTATAGGCTACACAACCCATTTGTAATGATTCAGTATAAATTGGCTCAAATTCTTCGCCAATAATAAACTCGGTAGATCCACCACCAATGTCAACCACTAAGCGGCGTCCACCATTGGCCATCGTATGTGATACACCAAGATAAATCAGGCGTGCTTCTTCACGGCCTGCAATAATCTCAATAGGTTTGGGTAAAATTTCAGCAGCTTTTTGAATGAACTCATGGCCATTTTTAGCCTGACGCAAAGCGTTCGTTGCCACAATTCTTAAACGGTTAGGTTGAACTGAGCCTAAACGCCCAACGAAACGAGCCAAACAGGCTAAACCACGTTGCTGTGCTGCTTCTGTTAAGTTTTTATTTTCATCAAGACCAGCTGCAAGCTGTACTTTTTCTGACATTGAAGCCACTTTTTTAACTTCACCGTGATCTACCCGTGCAATGGCAAGGTGAAAACTGTTCGACCCCATATCTATGGCAGCAAGTAATTCTTCATCAATCAGAAAGTCAGACATTATTGAACTAAACCCATAACAATTCACGCCTAGAGTAATTCACAAGAATGCAATTGAAAAGCCATTTTCATCAACAATTAATAGCCTTTGATATTTTTCTATTTGTTAAACGATTGTACAAGCCGATGATGAATATCGTGAGCATCCATTAGACAAATTTACTTAAGCCTTGAATAATAGCATCAAACCCTTACATTGAACTAAGTAGCTATGTAATACTGATAGAGATTATCTCCTCCTATAGTGATAGCACTTTTTTCTAAAAATTGGAGCCGTACCATGTCTGCGACTATTGTAAATACAACTGATGATAACTTCCAAGCAGATGTTCTAGATGCTGAAACACCTGTACTTGTTGACTTTTGGGCAGGTTGGTGTGCACCTTGTAAAGCAATTGCACCTGTTCTTGAAGATTTATCAAGTGAATATGCGGGTAAAGTAAAAATCGTTAAAGTTGACGTGACTTCTTGTGAAGAGACGGCAGTGAAATACAATATCCGTAATATTCCTGCTCTATTACTTTTCAAAAATGGTGAAGTAGTAGCTCAGCAAATCGGCGCTGTGCCTCGTTCTAAACTCGTTAGCTTCATTGACGAAAACGTTTAAGACGTAACGTTACAGATGAAAATACGCTATACCTTTATAGCGTATTTTTTTCGGCTATAAATTGACAAATTAGCTGATCTCACTTATATTGCATGCTCAAGAGGCACTGAAGGGAATCGTCTTCTGTCCGGCTTCTTACAAGACACAAACATAAAGATCGCCACTCGGCAACAGAAATTGTTTTTTCACATTTCTCTTCGAAACAGTTAATCAGACTTCTGAATTGTTATTGTGTAAATACAATTGCGATACTCTTTTTTGTATGCGAGCGATTTTTCTTCTTTTTAAACCACACTCTACTCTTTCCTAATTCTGACCCTTATGAACTTAACTGAACTCAAGAAAAAACCAATCGGCGAACTAATTAAAATTGCTGAATTTATGGGCCTTGAAGGTATGGCTCGTAACCGAAAGCAAGATATTATCTTTGCCATCTTGAAACGCCATGCGATGAATGGCGAAGAAATTTTTGGTGACGGCGTTCTTGAAATTCTCTCTGATGGTTTTGGTTTTTTGCGCTCTGCCGCAGGTTCGTATTTAGCTGGTCCGGATGATATTTATGTGAGTCCTTCACAAATCCGACGCTTTAACTTGCGTACAGGTGACACCATCACAGGTACCATTCGTCCACCAAAAGAAGGTGAGCGTTATTTTGCTTTGCTCAAAGTTAATCAAATTAACTATGACACGCCAGAAAATTCTCGTAATAAAATCTTATTTGAAAACTTAACTCCACTTTTCCCGACCGAACAACTGGTTATGGAACTTGGTAATGGTACAACAGAAGACTTGACCGCGCGTGTAGTCGATTTAGTTGCACCAATCGGTAAAGGTCAACGTTCTATTATTGTCGCTCCGCCAAAAGCGGGTAAAACAATGTTACTTCAAAACATTGCTCAATCTATTGTGAGAAACAATCCGGAAGTTTTCCTTATTGTTTTATTAATTGATGAGCGCCCAGAAGAAGTAACTGAGATGGAGCGTACCGTACGCGGTGAAGTCGTTGCGTCAACATTTGATGAAGCACCAGCACGTCACGTACAAGTTGCAGAAATGGTCATTGAAAAAGCAAAACGTCTTGTTGAGCACAAAAAGGACGTCGTGATTTTACTTGACTCCATTACACGTTTAGCCCGCGCATACAACACAGTAATTCCTTCATCAGGGAAAGTATTAACTGGTGGTGTGGATGCACATGCTTTAGAACGTCCAAAACGTTTCTTCGGTGCTGCTCGTAATATCGAAGAAGGCGGTTCTTTAACAATCATCTCTACTGCTCTTATTGAGACTGGCAGTAAAATGGATGATGTCATTTACGAAGAGTTTAAAGGTACAGGTAACCAAGAAATTACACTTGATCGCCGTATTGCTGAAAAACGCGTCTTCCCTGCCATGAATATTAAGAAATCTGGCACACGTCGTGAAGAACGTTTAATGGATGAAGATAAATTACGTAAAGTTTGGATTCTCCGCAAACTTCTTCACCCTATGGATGAGTTGGCGGCTATGGAGTTCTTACTTGATCGTATGAAAGAAACCAAAACAAATGATGATTTCTTTGATCAGATGAAACGTAAAGCTTCAACATAATCATATTATTTATTCTAAAAGGCCGCTCTATTGAGTGGCCTTTTTTATTTGGTTGACAAGCTTTACACAAAAATACATTTTGCTGATTTTTATGTAAAATTATTTATAAGTTTTTGAAAACAAATATTTTTAATATAAAAAAACCATGTTTTTTAGTAGCTTACTTATACCTTTTCCAATATATCTCAGCTGATTAATTGTTTTTTTCTGTTAAAAAACAGGCTTTTTTTACTCTTTTCCCGATCTTTTTTGACAGCCAACAGTAGTATTTCAACATTTGCAGTGATAGCATAGCGGCAGACCAGTTAGACTGCTCCATGCGTTGTTACCTAGCTACGTTTTAGGAATAATAAAAGCAAAACAGTCCAACTTAGGTTTTTTTAATCTCAAATCTTTTTTGTGAGAGTGATGCCATGTTATTCAAAAAATTCGCTGTTGCTGCTGCTGTTGCTGCTACTTTAGCTTTCGTTGGTTGTTCTAAGAAAGAAGAAGCTCCTGCTGCTGCTGCATCTGAAGCTGTAGCTGCTGCTTCTGAAGCTACTGCTGCTGCTTCTGAAGCTGCTGTAGCTGTTGACGCTGCTGCTTCTGAAACTGCTGCTGCTGCTTCTGAAGCTACTACTGCTGCTTCTGAAGCTACTGCTGCTGCTTCTGCTGCACACTAATCTATATTCTAGATTAGCGAAAAAAGAGGACATTTTGTCCTCTTTTTTTTATGCCTAAATTTTATGTTTACGCATCAAAATAGATTTGATGTATCAATGGCTAAGTATAATTTTCTAATATTAAGAAAAATTTATTCTAGATTTATTTAAAGTCATAAATAAAAAAGCAGATCAATCGATCTGCTCATTTCCAACGCGTTGTCTAAATTTCTGACCCGCTCTGAAGGTAACTACACGGCGTGCAGAAATCGGAATTTCTTCGCCAGTTTTCGGATTACGTCCTGGACGCTCGCGTTTATCTCTAAGCTCGAAATTACCGAAACCAGAAAGCTTAACCTGCTCACCCGCAATAAGCGCTTGGCTAATTTCGTCAAAGAACAACTCGACCATTTGTTTTGCTTCACGGCGATTTAAGCTGGTTAACTCACTTAAATGATCAGCCATGTCTGCTTTAGTTAATGCTGTCATGAGGCCCTCAATGTCGCTTGATAAGTGTTTTCCAACACTTGGATTATATTGTCCATACCAGATTTAATTTCAGCATCTTCAAGCGTACGTGAAGGATGTTGCCATAATAACGCAAACGCTAATGAGCGTTTACCTTCTTCGACACCCTGCCCCGTATACACATCGAATAACCAAGTAGAGTCTAAAAGCTCTCCACCAGTTTTTTCGATTAACTGCTGAATATCTCTAACATTTATATTATCAGAGATTAAAAGCGCAATATCACGTCTAACCGAAGGAAAACGTGATAATTCTGTAAAATTAGATACATAAGATTGCAAAACAGCAGCCTGATCAAGCTCGGCAACCCAAGTTGTGCTCAAATCTAGTTCGTTTTCTAAAGATGGATGCAAGCGGCCTAGATAACCAATTGATTGGCCATCAACTAAGATTTCAGCAGATTGCCCTGGATGCAACCATGGACGCTCTGAACGTACATACTCAACTTTGACACGTCCAGCAGCTAAAATCTCTTCTACTTCACCTTTAAAATCGAAGAAATCCATTGGCTGTGGCTTAGCATGCCATGATTCAGGTTCACGAGAACCTACGGCAACTAAAGCCAATGTAGGAATTTGCTTCAAATCCTGAATAGAATTAGCTTTTTGATAATCAAAACGTAAACCTAGTTCAAAGAAACGTACGCGGCTTTGCTGACGGTTTAAATTATATTGTACACAAGGAATTAAGCTCGAAAGCAATGTGCTGCGCATTGCAGCCAAATCACTAGAGATTGGATTTGCCAACATTAACGGACTTACTTGCGGGTTCAATTGCTTTTCAAGTTTTGCATCAGCAAAGCTAAAGCTAATCGCTTCTTGATACCCTAAAGTGACTACCGTTTGACGTAACTGTGCGATTTCAAAACGATCTTGGTACTTAGCAAGTTGAACATCCATACTTGGTAAGCTGATCTGAATATTGTCATAACCATCAATACGTGCAACTTCTTCAATCAAATCTTGATAAATTGCCATATCGTAGCGATGTGATGGTGGAACTACGCTCCATTCACCATCCGCTTGAATAGTGACTTCACAACCTAATCGAGTTAAAGCATCTGTAATGAACTCTGCCGCTACTTTGTAACCCAACAACTGGTCTACTTGAGCTTGCTTAAGTTCAATCGCTTCACGTTTCGGAAGTAAATCAGATTTTTCAGCTACAGTAATTGGACCGAACTCACCACCCGCCAACTCTTGAATAAGCTGAGAAGCACGGTTCATCGCAATTAATGGCAATTCAAAATCTACACCGCGTTCATAACGTTGTGAAGAATCTGTATGTAAACCAAAGCGACGAGCACGTCCAGCAATCGCAAGCGGAGCAAAAAATGCGCTTTCCAAGAAGATATCAGTCGTATCATCAGTTACGCTTGATGCTAGACCACCCATGATACCAGCGATTGCTAGTGCTTTTTGGTCATCTGCAATAACCATCACATCATCTTGTAGTTCAACTTCTTGATCATTTAAAAGCTGTAACTTTTCTTGTGGCTGAGCTTGGCGAACATGTACAGTCCCTTCGATTTTAGCTAAATCGAAAGCATGCATTGGCTGACCCAATTCCATGAGGACGTAATTCGTTACATCAACTAAAATACTATGAGTACGAATTCCTGAACGTGCTAAAGCCTGTTCCATCCATTCAGGGGTCGCAGCTTTAACATTTACATTTTTAATGACACGTCCTAAGTAGCGTGGAGCACCATCAGTGCTGATGACTACTTTTTTCTCATCAGTGATTGTCGCATCAACTGATTTGATTTCAGGCTCATTCATTTGCAGTTGGTTAATCACTGCAACTTCACGTGCGATACCACGAATACTAAAGCAGTCACCACGGTTTGGTGTAATACTAATATCGATGACATTATCATCAAGTTTTAAGTATTCACGGATGTTTACCCCTACTGGAGCATCATCAGGTAACTCAAGTAAACCATCGATTTTATCTTCAAGATCAATTTCAGAAGCACCGCACAACATGCCTTGTGACTCGACACCACGAAGCTTACCTTTTTTGATTTTAAAATCACCCGGTAATACTGCACCAATAGTTGCCACAGGTGCTTTCATTCCAGCACGAACGTTAGGAGCACCACATACAATTTGTAAAGGCTCACCTGAACCAATATTCACTGTTGTTACACGCAGACGGTCTGCATCAGGGTGTTGCTCAACTGTTAGAACTTCACCAACTACAACGCCAGTAAATGGCTTAGCAACAGGTGCCAGCTCATCTACTTCAAGACCAAGCATAGTCAACTGATCAGATAATGTATCACTATCAATTGCTGGGTTAACCCATGTGCGTAACCAATTTTCGCTAATCTTCATCTTTATAAAACCTTATTTAATCCTGAAAAAATGTTAGGCAAATTGGCGTAAGAAACGCACATCATTTTGATAGAACATACGCAAGTCATTAATGCCATAACGCAACATTGCAAAACGTTCTACCCCTAAACCAAAAGCAAAGCCTTTGTATTTATCAGGATCAATCCCCGCAGCACGCAATACATTTGGATGTACCATGCCACAGCCTAATACTTCTAACCAACGTCCACGCTCATCCATGATATCCACTTCCGCACTAGGCTCTGTGAATGGGAAATATGATGGACGGAAACGTACTTTTAAATCTTTCTCAAAAAATTCATTCAGTAGGTTAATCAATAAACCTTTTAATTCAGCAAAGCTGGTGTTCTCAGCAACGTACAAACCTTCAATTTGATGGAACATTGGCGAATGCGTTTGATCTGAGTCGCAGCGGTATACACGGCCTGGACAGACAATACGAATTGGCGGCTGGCTTGTTTCCATGGTACGAATTTGCACACCAGAAGTATGCGTACGCAACAAATGGTTTGCATCGAAATAGAAAGTATCGTGCATAGCACGTGCAGGATGGTGCCCAGGAATATTTAATGCTTCGAAGTTATGATAGTCATCTTCAACTTCTGGTCCTGTAGCAACCGTAAAGCCAGCTTTAGTAAAGAACTGGCAAATACGTTCTTGCACTTGAGTAACAGGATGAACTGTACCAATGCGCTGTCCACGGCCTGGCAAAGTAATATCAATGGTTTCACTTGCTAATTTTTGCGCCAGTGCAGCTTGTTGTAATGCTGTTTGACGTTCAGTTAAAGCGTTATTAATTGTTTCTCGAACAGCATGAATCGCAGCACCTTGTACTTTACGTTCTTCAGGGTCCATTTTCCCTAATGCTTTCGATTGTTCTGCAAGCTGGCTTTTTTTCCCTGTAAATTGCACACGCACCTGATCAAGTGCAACAAGGTCTTGAGCTGCTGCAATGGCAGCAAGCGCTTCTGTGGTCAGGGCTTCCAGTGACATAGTAACTCTCAAAGCAACAAATTTAAAAATATAATAAAACACTGCATTCTAACAGTTTTTCACCGTATTGATGAAGTTTATCCATCATGAAAAATGTATTAGGCAACAAAAAGATAAAACGTATAAAATAATAGCATCGTCAATGAGATCAATTATTATGGCGCTTAATCAGATTTGGAAACAACAACTTACACTTGTGACCTATGGTAACGAATACCTACGTCAGAATTTAAGTTTTAGCCAATGGCGACAACATCATATTTTTGACCAGCATAGTTTTCAATTTCGTGACTTAATTTCACAACATTTACTTGCTCAACATTTCCAAGTTTGGTTAGAAGCACTCAAAAAACAAGGGACGACTCAAATCTCTCTTCACCTATCCACTATTTTAAATGAAGAGCAAAACCCGAATAGTAATGTCGAACTTTTACCTTATGCTCATTTTATTGTAAGTCATCAAAACAATAAGAAAATCGCATGGATTTTTGGACATGAGCTTGCCGAATGGTACAGCAGCGATAACGAGTTTGAGCCGCCTCTGACTCAACGCAGCGATTTACGCTTGGAGACTTTCTGGCGTTTTGAATTGAATGAAAAATTATCTAAGAAAGTTGAAGCTGACTTAAAAGCACCTCAATGGGACGAAATTTCAGACTTTATGGAAACTGAGTTATTTCGAAGTAAGTATGCAGCAGGTTTTGAAGAACCAGAATTTCAGAAAAAATATTTTGATGGGTCAACACATCAAATTTCGGTAGAGCATCAACCAACTCTTGCTCTTATTCCTGAAAGCTACCCAGCAGATTGTGCACATCAACTCCTCTACCGCACTCAGGCCTTATCAGATTATTTAGAGCAGAAAAAACGCACCGCAAATGATCCTTTAGGGGAAGACTTAGACCAAGAACAAATTATTAACTTAAGAAACTTTACCCACAAAACTGACGACCTATTTGCAAAACTTATTGTGAAAGCAGCAAATCACTATCAAACAGCTCAATTAAAACCTGTTGAGAAACCTTCTCCTTTTGATGCAACGAATGAGTCCGCAGCTCATTTAAAAGCACCTCATCATAAGGCTGGAGGAACAGGTGTAATCAAGCTTATTGTTCTGACAATAATTATTTGTGCCTTAGCTTATTATTTTGGTCTTTAATCAAGATTAAAGTTCCCATTCATAAAATAGTTCTGTTATTCCGAGGCCGAACTCTGGTAGTTCGGCTTCACCAGTTAATTTGGCTCCCATTTTTTCATAGAAGAAGCGACTTGGATTTTTATTAAAAACTTCTAAACGAATAAAAGCATAACCTTGATTTAAAGCGCATTGATAGAACTTTTGGAATAACGCACGCCCTACTCCTTTTCTTTGAATTTCTCCTAATAAATAAAAAGCACGAATTTCAGCAATATTATTTTCCGGATTTAAATAACCATCGAGAAAGCCTTTCACTACTCCATTTTCAGTATAGATAAATAACTTATGATCAGGACTTCTACTTATCTCTTTCCATAACTGTTGTTTATCTAGTACGTTAAGCTTATTCAATATTTCTTGCTTAATCATACCTGTATAGGTTTCTTTCCAACTCTGTACATGTACTTCTGCAATAGACAATGCATCCTTAAATGATGCTATACGAATATCTGTGTCATTTAATAGTTTCAATTCACTTCCCTCATGTCACTACTTTTTAGAGTGAAGCATTAATTCGTCTCGTACTAACCTACTCAGTTAAAAGTAACTCTCGAACATGTATTAAAGCAAAACCCAACAAATTTAGTCCTTGCCATAGAAATGGATCTTGAATGTGTGGATGGTCTTGCGCCATACCAACACCCCAAATTTTATCGACTGGAGATGCTTCAATCAAAATACGGTCTTTTGTTGCTAATAAGAATTTTTTTAACTCCGGATGCTGTGAGAATTTAGCAAAATTCGCCTGCACCACTATGTCAAAACGTTTTTCTTGTCATATCTGTTCATTATAATTACGTACTTTACGGCCTAATTGCTTCGCTTCATTCGGATGTTTAACCTGCAAAATCTGTGCAAAAATTTCTTTATCATTAAATAATTTTGCTTTTTGCGCCATCATATAGTGCTCAGCAGTAAGGTATTCAATACCTTCTACATTAAATTGCGCAGGAAACCACTGGCTAAAACAGCTTTTATCAATAAGATTAGCTTTCTTAGGAGTATGTCCCCAGAAATATAAATATTTGAACTGGTGACCTTGCTGTATTTTTTGAATTAAGTCATTTAGAAATTTTTCGTCTTTCATCATTTATCTCTGATTATTTTCTTTTTTAAAATAGAACCACTAAAAATAAAAAAGACCGCTAAAAAGCGGTCTTTTTTTGAATCTCTAAGCTTATGCAGCTAATGCGCCTTTAGCTTTTTCAGCTAAAGCAGCAAATGCTACTGCATCATGCATAGCGATGTCAGCTAATACGCGACGGTCGATGATCACTTGAGCTTTTTTCAAGCCATCGATCATACGGCTGTAAGACAAACCGTTTTGACGAGCACCAGCGTTGATACGCGCAATCCATAGAGCACGGAATTGACGTTTCTTCTGACGACGGTCACGGTAAGCGTATTGACCAGCTTTGATTACCGCTTGGAACGCTACGCGGTAAACGCGTGAACGAGCACCGTAGTAACCTTTAGCGCGAGCAAGAATTTTTTTGTGACGGCGATGAGCCACTACACCACGTTTTACACGAGCCATTTATAATCTCCTTAGATGTATGGGCACATACGACGAACTGAAGCAACGTCACTTACGTGAACCATTACACAGCCGCGCAATTGACGGATACGCTTAGCAGATTTTTTGGTCAAAATGTGGCGCTTGAATGCTTGTTTGCGCTTAAAACCGTTTGCAGTCGCTTTGAAGCGTTTAGCTGCACCACGGCGAGTTTTTAACTTAGCCATAGTAACCTCTTTTGGGCACCTGTTCGGCACGATTGCACCATTGCAAAATCGACCTGCAGGTAAGGAAGCGCGTATTTTATAGTATGCTGACTAAAATTAAAACTATTCCTAGAATTTTTTTAAATTAACCTCTTTAGAAATGAGAGAAACCTATCTCTTTTTTAGATGAATATAATCGGCAATAATTTCAGCATCGCTGCTTATTTACCCCTATAATATGGGCAAATTATCAACATACGATATTTCAAATGCAGAAACATGATGCATTCGCTGCCCTGCGCTATAGAGATTTCTCAATTGTCACCATTAATCAATTTTGCTTAACATTAGCAATTTTGATTCAAGAAATTATTGTTGCCTATTCACTTTATCAAATTACCAAAGACCCTCTAACTTTAGGTTTAATTGGACTAGCAGAAGCCATTCCATTTATTGCCCTATCGCTTTGGGGTGGTTATTTTGCTGATAAATTTAATAAACAGGTCATCATGAAAATCTGTTTATTTTTCTCAGTACCTCTTCCTTTAGTTTTATGGTTACTGTTCCATCTGCATGGGTTGGGTCATATCAGTGTAAATTTCCTTTCTTGGGGCATTTATGCGGTTATTTTTGGTTTGGGCACCATACGTGGTTTTTACAACCCTTCTGCTACATCCCTAAAACCATTTTTAATTCCACGTGAGCTTTATGCAAATGGTGCAACATGGACAACCATTGGTTGGCAGAGTGGTGTAATTATTGGGCCTATGCTCGGTGGGTTCATGCTCGCTTATTTAGGCAAAGAAACCAGTCTTTTTAGTGTTGCCGGTCTACTTAGTATCTGCTTTATTCTCATTAATTTATTACATAAACGTAGCTTTCCTAAAATTGAAACTGCCAATGTTATAGAAAGCTTAGGCGATGGCTTTCGCTTTATTTGGAAAACCAAAATAGTTCTTTGGGCGATTTCTTTAGACCTTGCCTCTGTTTTATTTGGTGGTGTAATCGCTCTACTCCCTATTTTTGCCGAAGATATTTTAAAAGTCGGTCCTGAAGGCTTGGGTTACTTGCGTGCGGCTCCTTCTATTGGTGCGCTCATTACTATGATTGCTTTAACTCGTTTTCCGCCAACTCAGCACGCATGGCGTAATATGCTACTTGCAGTTGCAGGGTTTGGTGTATTTACAATCCTTTTCGCGTTCTCGAACAACATGTGGTTATCACTATTTGCGTTGGCGATGACGGGTGCTTGCGACAGTATTTCGGTGGTAGTTAGACAAACCATTTTGCAAATATTCCCACCAGAAAATATGCGTGGTCGCGTAGCGGCTGTAAATGGAATGTTTGTCTCATCAAGTAATGAGCTGGGTGCATTTGAATCAGGCTTGGCTGCCAAATATTTGGGAACTATTGCAGCGACTATTTTTGGTGGTTGTATGACTCTTGCAGTAGTAACCTTCTGTTGGCTAAAAACCAATGATCTTTTTAAAGTCGATATTACTAAAAGCTCAGAAGATTAGTTAAATCATTTTAATAAAGCATCTTCGGATGCTTTTATTTTAAATAAAACCTGTAATTACCCAATAAATGAAAATATAACGTCCAGCCTTAGCGATAAGGACCATAAATAAAAAGCGCCAAAAATTTTCTTTGAATAAGCCAGCAACCAAAGTAATAGGGTCACCAATCACAGGTGTCCAACTTAAAAGCAGCGAATAAAAGCCATATTTATGATAAAAGCGTTGGGCTTGTTCTAAACGTTTTTCAGAAACCGGTAACCATTTTTTATGTTTAAACTGTTCTATTTTTAAACCTAACCACCAGTTTATACATGAGCCCAATACATTTCCGAAAGTAGCAATCAAAATGAGAAGAAAAGCTGAATGTTGATTTTTTAATAATAAAGCAGCAAGTACAGCTTCTGATTGTAGCGGTAATAAGGTAGCCGCCCCAAAAGTACTCAAAAAAAGTAAAAAGTAACTTAGCATATTAAATTAGACCAAATCACCTTTCACCTTATTCATTACCCTACCAATAAACTTAGATGACTTTAATTGATAATGCTTTTTGTACTGCAGGGCGTGCTGTTAAGCGAACAATGTATTCTTGTACATACGGGTAATCCTCTAATTGAATCCCCTGCCATTCATAACGCAAAATCCAAGGTAGAATTGCCATATCAGCAATGGAGTATTCCCCTGCAACAAACTTCTGACCAATGAGCTGTTTATTCAACACACCATATAAACGCTTAGTCTCATTTACATAGCGGTCTATAGCATAGGGAATTTTCTCTGGCGCAAAGCGGTTAAAATGATGATTTTGTCCTAACATAGGACCTAAACCACCCATTTGCCACATAAGCCATTGTTCCACTTCAACTCGCTCTTGCTCGTCTGTTGGGTAGAACAATCCAGTTTTTCGTCCTAAATACTGCAAGATCGCGCCTGATTCAAATACTGAAATTGGCTCACCACGTGGACCATCTTGGTCAACAATGGCAGGAATTTTATTATTCGGAGAAATTTTCAGGAAGTCTGGTTGAAATTGATCATTTTCTAAAATATTAATTGGGTAAAGGGTGTAATCCAGTCCCATTTCTTCTAAGGCAATTGTGATTTTATGTCCATTGGGTGTGCCCCAATAATATAGATCAATCATTCTATTTTCCTATTCATCGTTATCATGACTGCGTCTTGCGTTATATCATGTTTTGGGTAATACAATGATATTTCCAACACCAAAAAACACATAAAATTTGAGAATAACTTTGGCTTAAAACGATATTAAACGTCAGTTTAAGAAAATAGGGCTAAAAGATGAGAGGCATAAAAAAGCACTGCTTTTGCAGTGCTTTTTTTGAGTGTTACTTTTTCTTTTTCGGTCCAAGTAACATACCCATTTGTCGACCTTCCATTTTCGGTGCTTGCTCTACAACCCCTAACTCAGCTACGTCAGCTTCAATTTTTTGCAATTGAGCTAAACCAAGTTGTTGGTGAGCCATTTCACGACCACGGAAACGTAAGGTGATCTTAACTTTGTTGCCTTCTTCAAGGAACTTCAGAATAGCACGAAGCTTAACTTGATAATCACCTACATCAGTTGCTGGGCGTAGTTTGATTTCCTTCACTTGCACTTGATGCTGTTTTTTCTTGGCATCTTTTTGCTTCTGTTTCAGGTCAAACAAGTGCTTGTTGTAATCCATGATTTTACAAACAGGCGGCTCAGCGTTTGCGACAATCTCAACAAGGTCAAGATCTGCATCCTCAGCAGCACGCAGTGCTTCATTTAATGAAACAATTCCTTTTTGCTCACCATCAGCACCGACAAGGCGTACTTCTTTTGCACGGATCTCATCGTTAATTGCTGGACGGTTACTCTTTGCACCTTGTTGTTGGTTACGGTCAGGCTGTTTAATCTTTCTTACTCCACAATATACCGGCCACGTTCGGCGACGGCAGATTTCACTAAGTCAATGAAAGCATCCACTGACATAGTACCTAAATTTTTTCCTGAGCGAGTACGTACATTCACTGTACCTTCTTCAACTTCTCGATCACCAAGAACTAACAGGTAAGGAATGCGCTCTAGAGTACGCTCACGAATCTTAAATCCGATTTTTTCATTTCTCAAGTCAGAAATAGCACGAAGACCATTTTCCTTGAGTTTTGCCACAACTTGCTCACTTGCTTCAGCTTGAGAGTCAGTGATATTCATGACACATGCTTGTACAGGCGATAACCAAGGCGGCATAAAACCAGCGTAGTGTTCAATTAGTATACCAATAAAACGCTCAAAACTACCAAGAATTGCACGGTGCAACATTACAGGTTGATCACGCTCGTTTTCTTCAGTTACATAAGAAGCATCTAAACGAACTGGCAAGTTGAAGTCACATTGAATGGTACCACATTGCCATACACGACCAAGACAGTCTTTTAAAGAGAACTCAATCTTTGGACCATAGAATGCGCCTTCACCCGGCTGCAATTCCCATTCAAGACCAGCTGCATCTAAAGCATCTGCCAAAGATTTTTCAGCTAAATCCCAAAGTGCATCATCCCCTACACGCTTTTCTGGGCGAGTAGATAATTTCATTTGAACTTCTTCAAAGCCAAAGTCTTTATAAACATCTAAAGTGAGTTTAATAAAGTCTGCAACTTCTTTACCGATCTGTTCTTTAGTACAGAAGATATGCGCATCATCTTGAGTAAAACCACGAACACGCATAATACCGTGTAAAGAACCAGATGGCTCATTACGGTGACAAGAACCAAACTCAGCTAAACGAATTGGTAAATCACGGTAAGACTTTAATCCTTGGTTAAACACTTGAACGTGACAAGGACAGTTCATTGGTTTTACAGCATAGTTACGACTTTCAGAATGAGTCGTAAACATGTTTTCTGCATAGTTTGCCGCATGACCAGATTTCTCCCAAAGCGTAAAATCTACGATTTGCGGAGTTTTGATTTCTTGGTAACCATTGTCTTGCTGAACTTTACGCATGTACTGTTCTAGTACTTGATAAATAGTCCAGCCATTTGCATGCCAGAACACCATACCCGGTGCTTCTTCTTGCATATGGAACAAGTCTAATGCTTTACCAATTTTACGGTGATCACGCTTTTCAGCTTCTTCAATACGCTTGATATAAGCTGCTAACTGTTTTTTATCAGCCCAAGCAGTACCATAGATACGTTGAAGCTGTTCATTCTTCGCATCACCACGCCAGTAAGCACCAGAGATTTTAGTAAGCTTGAATGATTTTAAGAATTTTGTGTTCGGTACGTGCGGACCACGGCACATATCTACATATTCTTGGTGGTAGTACAAGCCCATTGCTTTTTCTTCAGGCATGTCTTCCACAAGACGTAATTTATATTCTTCGCCGCGGTCAGTGAATACTTTGATGACTTCATCACGCGGTGTCATTTTTTTGATAACGTCATAATCTTGATCGATGAGCTTTTTCATACGCTCTTCAATCGCTGCCATATCATCTAGTGTGAAAGGACGTGGCATCCAGATATCGTAATAGAAACCTTCTTCGATGACCGGACCAATCACCATTTTTGCTTCAGGGAAAAGCTGTTTTACTGCGTGCCCTACAAGGTGTGCACAAGAGTGGCGAATGATCTCAAGACCTTCTTCATCTTTTGGAGTGATAATTTGTAAGGTCGAGTCTTCGGTAATTAAGTCACATGCATCAACTAAGCGATCATTTACTCGTCCAGCAACGGTATTTTTTGCTAAACCAGGCCCAATACTTTGAGCGACTTCCATAACAGATACAGGGTGATCAAAACTCTTTTGATCGCCATTTGGCAATGTGATAATTGGCATAAAAAAAATCCTTAAGGAGTGATGCCCTATACGAAGGAGCATTTCACCGCGAGATTATGATCGAGGCAAGCCTCAAAATATAAAAACGGTGTAAATCAAAATTAAAAAACCTGAAAGATTTTACACTTGTTCAAGCCAAGTGAAAACCTTTGTACTCATAAAATCATAAATACATTTTGCTTATACGGTAAACAGCAATAAATGACTTTAATAAGGACCTAGCTAAATTTTCAGAAATACATAAATAGGATAATTATTCATCAGAACTGATTTAAGATGTTGAAAATAGCATTTCTGCTCATTTTCTGACTGAGAGGTATTTCTCTTTAAGACTAAAGCATTAATGCTTTGATTACTATTAAGCCATATTTTCAAAGAATGAATTAAAAAATAGAACATGGAGTTGTTTCACATGGTTAGTGCCTATAACGAATTACCACGTACACCCGCAAACTTTGTTGCATTATCCCCTCTGCGCTATTTAGAGCGCGCAGCTTATATCTATCCAGACCAAGCTTCTATTATTCATGGCAACCGTCAGATTTCATGGAAACAAACTTATCAGCGCTGCCGTCAATTTGCATCTCAGCTTCAACAATTAGGCATAGTTAAAAATGATACGGTTTCAGTTTTACTGCCAAATGTACCAGCAATGATTGAAGCACATTTTGCTGTACCAATGGCGGGTGCTGTTCTTAATACCCTAAATACCCGTTTAGACGCTAAAACCATCGCTTTTATGCTAGAGCATGCTGAAACTAAAGTACTTTTAGTTGACCCCGAGTTTGTTAATTTAGCAAGAGAAGCTTTATCACTTATTCCTAACCAACATATTATTGTGATTGATGTTGCGGATGAAGAGTATAAAGGCGAAAACCAATTCCTTGGTTCTTTCGAATATGAGGAATGGTTAGCTCAAGGCGATGCCAATTTTGAATGGCAATTACCTGAAGATGAGTGGGATGCAATTAGTTTAAATTATACCTCTGGAACCACTGGAAATCCTAAAGGAGTGGTTTATCACCACCGAGGTGCTTATTTAAATGCAGCAAGCAATATTTTAGCCTGCGGCATGAAACCCCGAGCCGTTTATTTATGGACGCTTCCTCTTTTTCACTGTAATGGTTGGTGCTTTGCATGGAGTATTGCAGCCAGTGGCGGAACCAATATTTGCCTACGTAAAGTTGACCCAGAACTGGTGATGCAGCTTATTGCCAAACATAAAGTTGATTACTTCTGTGGCGCTCCAATCGTCCTATCTATGATTATTAATCTGCCTAAGGAAAAGCAGCCAAGCATAGAACATCATGTTGAAGTTATGGTGGCAGGTGCTGCTCCACCTGTCGCTGTCATTGAAGGTATGCGAAACATTGGGATTAATGTCAACCATGTGTATGGTTTAACCGAAACCTATGGACCATCTGCGCTTTGTGCTTCTCAAGCGGGATGGAGCGACCTCTCCATTACCGAGCAAGCGCAACTACACTCTCGTCAGGGTGTACCTTATCCTTTACAAGATAGTATGCGGGTGTTAGATCCTGAAACGATGCAGCCAGTTCCAAATGACGGTGAAACCATGGGAGAAATCATGTTCCGTGGCAATATTGTCATGAAAGGATATTTAAAAAATCCAAAGGCAACTGAGGAAGCTTTTGCAGGTGGCTGGTTCCACACTGGAGACTTAGCTGTTTGCCACCCAGATGGTTATGCAAAAATTACTGACCGCTCTAAAGATATTATTATTTCAGGTGGAGAAAATATTTCATCTTTAGAAGTCGAAGACGTTTTATATAAACACCCAGCAGTTTTAACAGCCGCTGTTGTGGCAAAACCTGACGAACGTTGGCAAGAAGTACCATGCGCATTTATTGAATTAAAAACTGGGGCTAGTGTCACGCCTGAAGAAATTATTGAGCACTGTCAAAAAGAACTTGCGCGCTTTAAAGTTCCTAAAGATGTGGTGATTACTGAAATTCCAAAAACCTCAACAGGTAAATTGCAAAAATTCATCTTGCGTGAATGGGCAAAAGAACGCGCTTAATTTGATTCCTATAAAATAAAAAAGCGGCGTTTCTAACGCCGCTTTTTATTTAAAACTGTATTAACCTTGATCTGACAATAGAGCAACCTGTTGTACATAGTTAATAAATTTCATTTTAGTTGCTTCTAGATCTGCTTCTGCAACTTGCTGGGTTTTATCACGATTAATTCTTAACACATGCTGACGTAAAGTATGTCGTTCTGATGCATTATAGATTTTGCTAAATTCATTGATTGCAGGGTCACCCTGCTCGATCATACGATCCACCCAACGCATGAGTTGAGCTTGTTTCTTCGCGCCTTGCTGAGGGGTCAAATAAGATAAAATGACTGTCTCATCTTCATTGCGCAAGAGTTTACCAACACGCTGAAACTGACGACGGCGCGCTTCGAATGAACTAATATTCTGAACTTCCAAAAGAGCATCAATTAAACGCTCATCAACAGGAAGTTTTTGAATTTGTTTGATAGAAAGTTGTGCTAACTGCTCACCTAAAGCAGCCATACGTTGAACTGCTTTTTTCTGTTCGGTTTTACTTGCACGTCCTTCTAAAGAATCAAAATCTTCTTCAGTATAACGCTTGGGACGACGTGCCACGATTAATCTGCCTCATAAAATTTTGCGGCGAATAACGCCTGTACTTCATTTAATGCCTGTTCTTCGTCAGTGCCATCAATGACTAAACGTAAAGTAGTCCCTTTACCTGCACCTAACATCAGTAACGACATAATATTCTTTGCATCTACTAAATGATCGCCCTTACCAATTTGAATTGACGAACGAAACTTTGTAGTGACCTCTATCAGTTTTCCTGATGCACGTGCATGTAAACCGAGTTTATTAATTACATCAACAGTTGTGTCTATCATGACCAGTGCTTCATTTCTCTGTGTAAGACCTGAACAGACCATTCTGCCTCAAGTGCTTGTTTTAGTCTATCTACCATATAAACTGAACGATGCTGGCCGCCTGTGCAACCTATTGAAATCGTCATATAGTGACGATGCCCTTCAGCAAATGCCGGCAGCCATTTTTTTAAGAAGTGGAGAATGTCCTCAAACATTTCATTTGCTTGTGGACTTGCTTCTAAAAATTGTTTAACTGGCTCGTCTAAACCAGAAAAGCGGCGTAATTCTAAATCCCAATGCGGATTTGGTAAATGCCGTACGTCAAAAACATAGTCGGCATCTAAAGGAATGCCATGTTTATAACCAAATGACTGCAATATAACAATCAGATTATCTGATTGTCCTAATTTTGATAGCAAGATATGTTTTAAATCGTGAACACTTTTATCTGTGGTATCAATGTGAACAGTGGCACGAAACTGAATTGGAATCAGCAACTGCTTTTCTTCATGAATACACTGTAAAAGGCTTTTGAAACGATTTGCTAACGGATGTGGACGACGTGAAGCACTAAATCGTGCAATCAAATCTTGATCTTGTGTCGTCAGATAAATCACATCAACCGTACCATGTTTTTGTAATTGCTCAAAAACATGGTCGAACTCTTGCATATCTGCCCGAGTACTTCGTACATCCACCCCTAAAGCAAGCTGCTCAAGATTATTTTCATGATCTAGCTTTGCCACGATCTCAGGCAGCAATGCCAAAGGTAAATTATCAATACAGTAGTAGCCCAAATCTTCTAATACTTGAAGAGCTGAAGATTTTCCTGAACCAGACTGTCCTGTCACGATAAGTATACGCTTCATGGCATGGCTGTCCTTTTATATATTATTGAGGTGTAAAGGCAACTTGTAGATTATCAATTAAACGCGTTCCACCTAATTTCGCCGCGACAAACAACACAATATCACGATCAAATTGAGAAGCAGCTAACAAATTAGGTTGGCGAGCCTCCACATAATCCACAACAAAACCATTGTCTGTCAACAGTGTTTTCAAATCTGCCAAGACTTGTTGTAAATCTTTACCTTGGTGTAATTGCTCTTCGGCTTGTTTTAAACCTTGATAAATGACTGGTGCAACCTGACGCTGTTCAGGAGTCAAGTAACCATTTCTTGAACTCAGTGCCAAACCGTCTTCTGCACGAACAATTGGTACGCCAATAACTTCTAACGGAATATTCAAATCTTGTACAAACTGGCGAATCACTGCTAATTGCTGGTAGTCTTTTTGACCAAAGAAAGCATAATTCGGTTGCACAATATTAAAGAGTTTGGTGACAACCAGTGCTACGCCATCAAAGTGCCCCGGACGTGAGCTTCCACATAAATCATCAGTAATTTGACTGACGCTAATGTTAGTTAAGCGAGGTTGTGTACCGTACATTTGCTCAACTGATGGTGCAAAAATAATGTCACAGCCAACATCTGCAAGTAGACGACTATCCTGCTCTAACGTACGCGGATAATTATCAAAATCTTCACCCGGACCAAACTGTGTTGGGTTCACGAAGATACTCACAACCACAACATCACATAACTTTTTCGCTTCACGAACAAGAGTGAGGTGGCCTTCATGTAGATTTCCCATCGTTGGGACAAAACCAATGATTTTACGTGCAGCTCTAGCAGGATTTAAAGAAGCAGCTAAGCCTTGTATAGTGGTTTCTGTTTTCATGAATTACAGCTCAACTTGGAAAGTGTGTTCTTTAGCTGGGAACGACTGATCTTGTACAGCAGCATGAAAAGCTTTAAAAGCATCTAAAATCGCTGTTTCACCAGATTGCTCTTTCATAAAGTTACGTACAAAACGCGCAACTCGACCAAACGTTAGTCCTAACATGTCTTGTACAACCAATACCTGACCATCAGTCGCATTACCTGCCCCAATACCGATCACAGGAGTATTTGGGAACAATTCTGCAATTTCTTGACCTAATTGTGCCGGAACGCATTCAAGTAATAAAACTGCCGCACCCGCTTCAACCACCGCTGTACAATCGGCAATAAGCTGATCGGCTGCTTCGCGCGTTCTAGCTTGTAACTTGTAGCCACCAAATACATGTACAGACTGCGGGGTTAAACCTAAATGTACACATACAGGCACACCATTACGTGTTAACACTTGGACAGTTTCACTTAGCCATGCACCACCTTCGATTTTGATCATTTGGGCACCAGCTTGCATAACTGTTTTCGCATTCTGCAAAGCATCGTTTAAAGTGGCATAACTCATAAATGGTAAGTCAGTCATAATTAAAGCATGCTGATTACCGCGACGGACTGCCGCTGTATGATAGGCCATGTCTTCAACAGTTACAGGTAAAGTTGAGTCACGCCCCTGAATTGCCATTCCAAGAGAATCACCAATTAAGATCGTATCAATTTCAGCAAGTTCCATTGCTTTTGCCATACTTGCATCGTAACAAGTTAGGCAAGAGAACTTACGTCCTTCGGCTTTAAATTTTCTTAAGTCACTTAGACTAATCATGATGGTATCCTCTACAGGAGTTTGCAGAACGTAATAAGTCCGGCTTTAGGCCCAAGACTCATCAGCAAGTACAGTCACCGTTGGCTGCTGTATGAGTTCTAAATTTTTAAGTGGCTGATCATTAATATGTAGATCAGCATCTAAATCTAATAAAGGAATCACAACAAAATCTCGTTGTAATATTCCTACATGCGGCACCGTTAAGCGCTCATTTTGTATTTTTTCATTGCCATAAATCAGTAGATCAAGATCTAAAGTTCGCTCCCCCCAATGACGGAGTCTCACCCGCCCAGCTTCCTGCTCAAAACGCTGTAACTGGTCAAGTAATTCAAGCGGAAGTAACTCGGTTTTTAGCTGAGCGACTGCATTTAGATAATTCGGCTGATCTTGGGGACCCATAGGGGGACTTTGGTAAAGTTTAGATACTTTCACTTCACCAAGAGATTTAAGTTTGGCTATCGCTTCAGACAGAATCTGGCGTGAGTCACCTAGGTTACTTCCTAAGCCAATATATGTGGTTACTGTCATTGTGTCGGCCCAAAAATAACTTGGCTCAAATCACGTTGTACCCGCTTGCGCTTTAAAATTGGATGATCACTCATCACATTCGTTTGTGCTGCGGAAGATTTTTCAATAAAACGGTCAATAGACTGCTCTTGTCGTGCACGCTCTTTTTTACCACGACGGCTTCGAGGCTCTGGAACATCAACCAAAGGCTCAATTTCCGTATCAACTTTATTGCTTTCAACAGGCTCAGCAGCAACCTTACGACGACTTTTCGCCTTCTGACGATTATATTGGCTAATCGCAGCTTCTTTTTCGTCGTTTGACATTTCTTGGTAAGCTTCCCACCAGCTTCCCATTCCCTGTGTTGTGTCATCACCTGACTTTTCACGAAGTAATAAGAAGTCAAACCCAGCGCGGAAACGAGCATGGCTTGCCAATGCTTCAATTTGCTGTGGTTTTGGATTAAGCAAACGGGTTTGCATTTCCCAAACTTCACGAATAAAAGTTTCGGCAAAACGAGGAATAACTGTGCGTGTTGCTTGACGTTTTAAAACATCCAAACCTGCTTGAGCACGTGCTTCGGCCGGAACAACGCCTTTTGATAAATAAAAATCACAACGCTCTAAAAATGGCTGCCACAATAAAACCGCATAGAAAAATGCCGGATTAATCGTTTTACCCACCTGAATACGTTGATCAGTATTTTTTGCTGCACGTTGAATAAATGGAGTGAGATCCGGACGAATATCAGCAAAAAGCTGTTTCCACACGCCAAAGTCAATCAACATTGGTAATACGCGTGCCAAATGCCCCATTGTGAAAAGCTTTTGAGACTCATCATATAAACGGTGTGGTGAAACATCACGAAGTAATTGCGTCATCTCAACATCAAAAATGTCGAGAATTGCCGGATCAATTTTAAAGTTGAGCTTAGCTGCAAAACGTAATGTCCGAAGCATACGCACAGGATCTTCTTCAAAACGTTGCACAGGATCGCCCAATAAACGTAAAGTCTTACTTTTGACATCATCAATTGCTTTACAGAAATCGAGCACAATACCCTTACGCGGCTGGTAGTACAGAGTATTGATAGAAAAATCGCGTCGAGCAAAGTCCTGTTCGATGGTTCCCCAGTTGTTGTCACGTAAAATCATGCCCGAAGCACTGGTCACCGCTTTTTTAGGAGGAGCACGGAAAGTGGCAACTTCGATTAGCTCACGTCCTGAATAGACATGTGCCAATTCAAATCGACGGCCAATAATTCGGCATCGACGGCCAAAAACTTCTTTAATTTGAGAAGGTGTTGCATTGGTGACTGCATCGAAATCTTTAGGATTGAGTCCTAGCATTAAATCACGGACACCACCCCCAACAATATAAGCTTCATAGCCTGCTTTAGTCAGACTATCGATCACATCTAAAATCGAAGAAGGAAGTTGGGCTGTGGACAAACCACATTTTGACGCTCGCAAGGTTTGCAAAAGACGCTGTCTCCTACGTCAGGACGTAAATAACAAGTTGTCGCTAATCATAGCTCTAACACACACAAAGGGCAATTTGATTCTCTTAGATTGCGCAGGAAATGATAATTGACGAATAGAACTTTTATAAGGCTAAACGCGATTTATTTTTTTCAAAAATAGCTGGTCCAATTCCTTTAACGTTTTTAATTTCGTCAATATTTTTAAAGCTACCGTTCTTTTGCCTGTATTCTACAATCGCTTGAGCCTTTTTCTCACCTACACCTTTTAATTGCTGAAACTCATTTACATTCGCCTGATTCAAATGAATTTGCCCTGTAGAGTCATTAAAATTTTTAGTTTGAGAAATTTTAGAACCATTAGAATGAGAAGACTTAGTGATGTTTAACTTTTGGTCATACATCTGCTGTTTAGCCTTCCATTCTTGAAAGTTTTGATCAAAAGATTGAGCGTAAACCGAAGGTGAAATTACTCCCAAGCACAAAATTATTAAAACAAAATACTTATTTTTCCAAAATCTCATGCTGTATTGCATGTGGTTTTTCCCCTGATTTTAATTGTCGTTTTGCCTGATTCCACAATTCATCCATTTCGGACAAGGTCATGTCTTCCAATGTTCTTTGCTGTTTTATGGCTTGCTCTTCAATAAAAGCAAAACGACTTCTAAATTTATGTATGGTTGATAAAAGTGAACTTTCACTTGAAATGCCAAGTTTACGTCCTACATTGACTAATGAAAACAGGCAGTCTCCAAATTCATCTTGAATTTCTTCACTATTTTGATTTTTAAGTGCCTCTTTAAACTCATCTAATTCTTCTTCTAATTTTGTATAAGCATCTTCTACCGTTTCAAAATCAAACCCAACTTTTGCGACATTTTTTTGAATTTCCTGCGCTTGAGATAGTGCTGGTCCATGTTTAATTTCATCTAATCTTGATTGTGGTTTTCCTTGCTTTTCTTGTTGTTTAATTTGTTTCCATAACTCACTTACTTGTTCTGGTGTTAAGTTGTTAAATTGGTCTGCTTGAAAAACGTGCGGATGACGTCGTACTAATTTTTCGCTAATTGCCTCAACCACATCTTGAAAATTGAACGCCCCCTGCTCGCTAAACATTTGCGATTGAAATACCACTTGTAATAACAGATCACCCAATTCATTCCGAATTTCATTAATGTCACCTTGACGAATGGCAGCCTCGACTTCATATGCCTCTTCAATCGCATATTTAGTCAGTGACATTGGAGTTTGCTCTTGGTCCCACGGACATTTTTCACGTAGCTCTTGCATAATTTTAAGCAATTTATCCATGTAACCCTCAAGTTCAAAAAATTGGTCAGTAACTTTAAAATCTTAATTTGCTATGATCAAAATTAAAGCGGCAAATCATTCGTCATATTGTAACGATAAAGAGAAAAAAAGATGAAACATAGCATTCTGATTAGTGGCGCAGCTCAAGGTATTGGAGCAGAAATTGCACGGGTATTTTATCAGCGGGGTTATAAAGTCGGCATTTATGACATTAATGAATCGCTTGCTCAAAATTTAGCACAGGAATTAGGGCCGAATGCATGCGCAGGGTATCTAGATGTCAGTGACTACAGCCAGTGGCAACATATATTAAAAGAATTTACCGACTGGGCTGGCGAGCTTAATATTTTGGTGAATAACGCAGGGATTTTATATTCCGGAGCCTTTGAAAATATCGATATCAAGTCACACCAAAGAACAATCAATATTAATGTAAACGGCGTAATCAATGGTTGCCATGCTGCACTCCCTTATTTAAAGCAAGCTTCTTTTGCACGAGTCATTAATCTCTCTTCAGCTTCTGCAATTTACGGGCAAGCTGACCTCATTTCTTATTCGGCCAGTAAATTTGCAGTGAGAGGAATTACCGAAGGTTTAGATGTGGAATGGAAAAAATACGGTATTCGTGTTTTAGATGTGATGCCTTTATTTGTACAAACCGCAATGGTCAACAATATGGATGCAGGCTCTATTCAAAACATGGGAGTCGATTTAACGCCTAATGATATTGCTCAACAGGTGCTTTCACTTGTAGAGAAAAAAGCTCATTTCTGGACACCGACTCACACTCCAGTTGGTATAAAAACCAAATTGCTTTATCAACTCTCAACAATAAGCCCCCAGTTTTTAAATCGTTTAACTAATATTTATTTATCGAGAAAGTAGCTCATAAAAAAGGCCGTCAATTGACGGCCTTTTTCTCAATTTAGTTAAACACCTTGAATCATACGTCGTGCGCTAATAATTCCAGGTTGTTGCTCTAAACGAGCTAACAAACGTGAAAGCTGAGCCAAGCCTTTCACCTCAATGAGCAACTTCATATTAGCAATACCATCTGCCTCAGAAATTGTGTTCACCTGACGAATATTAATCTGGTCAGAGAAAATCACTTGAGTTAAGTCTTTGAGTAAGCCACGACGATCATAAGCTTCAACTACAATTTGAACACTTTGACCACGAGTTGGCTGCATCTCCCAATCCGCTTCAACAGCACGTTCTGGCTCTTGCTTGATCATGCGTTGATAATCAGAACACAAGACTTTATGAATACTTACCCCACGATTCAACGTGATATAGCCAGCAATTGATTCACCATGAACTGGTTGGCAACACTGCGCAATATGTAGCTCAACATTGTCTAAACCATCAATTAAGATGCCATGCGCAGACAGGGTGTGGCTGGCACGTGGGTTTAATGTTGGTTTAAGTACCAGTTCAGGTTCATCCTGATCCAGATGCATTTGACGATTAATCTGATTAATCAGAGCATGCAAACTAATATCGCCGCTGACCAGACTAACCAAAATATCATCCCCTGTTTTCACATTAAAATGTGACGAGTAATCGTTGAGATCGATACTCTTAGGGTGAATCGCCAATCGAGACAATTCTTTGTTTAGTAACTCACGGCCAACTTCAAGGTTCTTACTACGGTCTTGCTGTCTGAACCAATGACGTAATTTGTCACGAGCACGAGCTGTCTTGATATAACCTAAAGAGTTCACCAACCAGTCACGGTTAGGCTCACGATCCTTCTTAGTTAAAATCTCAACCTGCTCACCTGTTTTTAACGTATAGGTTAATGGTACATAGCGCTGGTTAACACGCGCTGCATAACACTTGTTTCCAACCTCTGTATGCACATGGTAAGCAAAGTCTAAAACTGTTGAGCCACGTGGTAGTTCTTTAATATCACCATCACGACTAAAGACATAAATCTTTTCAAAACCTTCAAAGTCTTGAAGTTGATCAAAACCTTCCGTCTCATCTTCATTTTGATGTACTGTTGTTTCATTACGTTCTTGGTAATGTTCCAAAACAGCACGAAGCGAATGCAAACGATGGTTAAAAGAGTGGTCGGTATTCTTTGAACCTTCTTTATAGTTAAAGTGCGAACATACCCCTAACTCTGCTTCGTCATGCATCTCATGAGTACGAATTTGTACTTCTAAAGATTTATTCTCAGCAATAACAGCAGTATGTAATGAGCGATAACCATTGGCTTTCGGGTTGGTAATATAGTCATCGAACTGATGTGGGATATGACGCCAAATCTGATGAACAATACCTAATGAGTGATAACACTCAGGTACGCTATTCACCAATACACGTAAAGCACGAATATCATAAAGCTGATCGAAACTTAGGTTTTTGCTTTTCATTTTTCGATAAATCGAATAAATGTGTTTTGCTCGACCTGTAATTTCAGCTTCAATACCATGCGCCGCCAATTCACTTTTTAAACGGTCTATCACGAACTGGATATAATGTTCACGCTCAAGACGCTTTTCATTGAGTAATGAAGCAATCTCTTTATAACGGTCTGGCGCCAAATAACGAAACGCTAAGTCTTCAAGTTCCCACTTCAGCTGTGCAATACCAAGGCGATGCGCTAATGGTGAATAAATAGTTAAAATTTCACGCGCCACACGCTCTTGACGTTCACGTGATGAGTTTGCCAACTCACGTAAAGAGTAAGTACGTTCAGCTAACTTAATTAAAACGACACGAACATCTTCGGTCACTGAAATCAGCATTTTATAAATGCCGCTTAAATGTTCCCGTTGGTTGTTATTAAAATGGTCTTCTAGTCGTTTATTTTTTTCAATAAGCTCTGAAAGCTTACCCATTGCCAAAGTACCTTTGACAAGGTTATAAACTTGCTCACCGAACTTTCGCTTTACTTCTTCTATATCAGTAATGTCCTCACGAACACTACGATAAAGCATTGCAGCAGATAAAGTATCTTCATCTACATGTAAATGCGCCAGAATATCAGCCATTCCAACACCAGTAGCAAATGTATTGGAACGATGATTAACCGTTGAATCTAACTCTTTTTGTAGGGTTAAATGCGCAACCTCTTCGAGTTGTTTAAGCTCTGCCCCATCTAATATTTCACGAACCCGATCCAACCATGAGGCTAAACCGACTTGTGTTTCGGCGGCATGCTCTACAGTCGTTTCCTCTGACAACTCAGTTAGTTGTTCAGGTAACTGTTCACGTACTGTGACCATACCATTCTCCTGGATATGTAACTCATGTTTTTAATCGTTTATCTCTTGAATTTTCTCAAATAAAGCAATCGATTCAACATGTTCTGTGTGCGTAAACATGTCCATAACCGCTGCTTTTTTTAACTGGTAACCATGTTGAACCAAAACACCTGCATCCCTTGCTAATGTTGCTGGATTACATGATACATAAACGATTCTTTTTGCTCCAAAGTTCGGTACATACTGCATAATTTCATATGCACCAGCACGAGGAGGATCAATCAATAATGCATCAAATCCTTGATTTGCCCAAGAATGATGCGAAAAATCTTTTGTTAAATCTTGTGAAAAGAAGCTTGCCTGCACCAGATTATTACGCTTTGCATTATCTGTTGCCCGCTGCACCATTTCTTCACTTGCTTCCACACCAACAACCTGACCCTTTGCACCAACACATCGTGCAAGTGGAAGCGAAAAATTACCTAACCCACAAAACAGATCTAGTACTCTTTCACCCTGTTGCAATTGAAGCAATTCACATGCCAATTGCACCATTTGTTCATTTACTGTGGCATTGACCTGCGTAAAATCCAATGGCGAAAAAGCAAAATTTACATCAAATGCATTTAAAGCATAATGTAATCGCATAGCTCCTTGTTCTTCATCAATACGACGAAGACTTTCGGGTCCTTTAGGTTGCAAATACAACTGCCAGCCTTTGTGTAACGCAAATTGTCTTAATTGGTTGACATCAGCATTGTTTAGTTTTTCGATATGACGAACTAATAAAGATGTTTCATGATCACCTTTTGCTAATTCTACATGACCAATATGCGCTTTGCCTTTTAGACTTTGGAGTAAATTACGCAATTCTGGCAGACTATCTGATAACTTTTTATCCAAAACGCTACAAGTATGGATAGATGTTAAACGATTACTATGATGCTCACGGAAACCTAGAATCAAACGGTCCTGTTTTGGCAAATAGCGCACACCTATTCGAGCACGACGGCGATAATCACTTTGCAAAGAACGAATTGGTTCTAACCATTGTTCAGGCTGAATACCAGCAAAGTGTTGCAAGTGTGACTGAAGGACATTTTGCTTTAAACGGATCTGCTCATCGGGGTGGATATGCTGCATGCTACACCCTCCGCAAATACCATAATGAGGACAAACTGCCTCTACACGATTTGCTGAAGGTTCTGCTAAAAGCGCTACCATTTCAGCTTCTTCAAGTCGCTTAGCCTCATGCGTAATTTGGGCTTTTACTGTTTCTCCAGGCAACGCATAACGAATAAACACTTTTTTACCATGCTTATCTGCCGGATGATCTGGATGAGAACCATAATGCGCAATTCCCCGCCCCTCATGAGAAAGAGTTTCAACCTGAAAAATATATTCGGGTTGTTGAGGTTTACGAGATTTGGCTTGCTGTTTCAAAGAATGAACCTAAAAATTTAAAGGGTTAAAATAGTGGGACGTAAACTCGGTATGCTTCGATGTACGTTGCCACACCTCAAGAAAATCGGCTTGCTGAGGCATAGTCTGTAAATACTCAATACTCGAACTAATCCAGTGGTTATGCTCATCTACATTCATTTGGCCTTTGAGCAATAGCCAACGCAAATAAATAAACCATGTATTGAGCACATCACCTTCACAATAACTGGTTAATTTTAACCATTGTTCTGTACGGACGTATTCAGGCACATGATAACCCGACTCACCACGTTTACCTGGTAAACCTAAAATACAGGCTACATCATCGAGTTTCTGGAAATTACGGCCATTAAACATTGCCATAACATCCATTAAATCAATATGACGGTGGTGATAACGGTTTTGGTAATTATTAAAACGCTTCTGACTATCAAGCTCGCCTTGATCAAATAACCCGGGTGCCGAAAGACCATGATACATGGCACGGAACAAAATGACGGGCAAATCAAATTGCGAACCATTCCAGCTCACTAAAGTTGGATGACGCTTATCAAAAATGGATAAAAATTTCTGTAAAATTTCAGCTTCCGAATAGTGTTCCCGACTAAAAGAAAATAATCTGAAACCTGATTCATCAATCCACAAACCAGAAATACAAACGATTTCATGTAAAGGCAAACGCTGAAAATCCATGCCGGATTCTTGGCGACGGATTTTTGTGAGTGCCTGTTCAACATCTGCCTCTGGCAAATCAAGATGATATAAATGCGCTCCCGCTTTTAAATCAGTTAAAGTTTCAATATCAAAAACTAAAGTAGGAAAACGCATTTTTTCTCTCAATTATGAGTCATCAGTCCTGTACTGAGAACAGGCCTGTAGACAAGTAGCGATCACCACGGTCACAGATAATGCAAACAATTACAGCATCCGGATTTTCTTCTGCAATTTTTACTGAAGCCCATACCGCCCCGCCAGAAGATGTACCTGCACTAATTCCTTCTTCACGTGCTAAACGGCGAGCCGTTTTTTCCGCTTCAATTTGCGGAATATCCATAATTTGATCAACACGCTTTGGTTCGAAAATTGTAGGTAAATATTCCTGTGGCCAACGGCGAATACCGGCAATATTTGAACCTTCAGAAGGTTGTAAACCAATAATTTGAATATCTGGATTTTGTTCTTTTAAATACTTAGAAACACCCATAATGGTACCGGTTGTACCCATTGAACTTACAAAATGGGTAATCTTTCCACCTGTTTGTTTCCAAATTTCAGGGCCAGTCGTAAGGTAATGAGCTTCCACATTATCTGGATTACCAAACTGATTGAGGACTAAACCTAGACCTTCAGCTTGCATTTGCAAAGCCATATCTCGTGCAGCTTCCATATTCGGCGCTTCAATCAATTCTGCGCCATAAGCACGCATGGCGTCCTTACGCTCCTGACTTGAATTCCCAGGCATAATCAGTTTCATTTTATAGCCGCGCATCGCCGCAACCATAGCTAAAGCAATACCTGTATTACCACTAGTAGCTTCAACCAATGTATCACCTGGTTTAATTTGACCACGCTTTTCAGCCTGCATAATCATGTTATATGCAGGACGATCTTTTACAGAACCTGCTGGATTATTACCTTCCAATTTTGCTAAAACCGTTGCCTGCGTATGACAAGCCAAGCGCTGCAAACGGACCAGAGGTGTTTTACCTACATAGTGATCTAACAAAAATTCGTCGGCTAAAAAATCAGGTTGTGTATTACTCATGATCAACACCTAAATCGGGGTGGCACTATTGTATGAAAAAATGATCGGTACTGCATCCATTTCACTATGCTTTTTAATGAAAGTGATTAAAGCCCAGTCAGTTATAAAATGCCGTCTGTTTTAAAATAAAGCGTGATAATATGCCCTACAGAGAGATCAATCTGATGTAGCTATGTCTAATTTCAATAAAACCTTATCGAAACGCTTACGTCTGAATCATGCATATGGGCAATTAATTGCTCTTATTTTTGTGCCCATTATGATTTTAACGTGTGTTGGGGCTTTTCTGGTTTTAACTGAAACATCACGTTCTGCAAAGCAGCAACAATTGCATCATGCCTCAGCGATTTTGGCACGCTACAATCAAATTGCTAAAGATCTCTACACATTAGTAGAACTACAACCAGATGAATATGATCATGCTCAACATATTATGCAAAGTATGTTTAGCGAGAAAAATCTAAAGCGTGCTGCTTTAATTGATAGTAATGGTCAGACTTATTTAAGTATCGGTTATCGAGATAATCGTTACTGGCCTAACTTCACACAAAACAATAACTTTTTTGGTCCGATCTCTTATAACCATAATAATATTTATGGAGTCCGTATCATTGATACCGCAGGGAAGCCCCCTGTCTGGCTCTTGATTGAAATGGATAATCAACCACTTGAATTAGCGCGTTATCGCATTTTGATTGCTTTAGTCATTACCGGTCTGATGACTTTATTATTACTTTTGCTCTGTCTTAACTTTTATTCTCGCCGCTGGATTGCACCCATGTATGAAATACGTATGCAATTACAGCGTCTCAATGCAGACACTTTAGACCAACACATCGTGATTAACAGTTCCGGTGAGTTAAGATTACTCCAGCGCGATATCGCAAACGTGGTGAAACGCTTACACTTTAGTTTTTTAGAGTTAAAAGAACATACCGAGCAAACAGAAGAAGACTTACGCAGAACTTTAGATACTTTAGAAGTTCAAAACATTACTTACCGTCAAGCACGCGACCAAGCCATTTCATCTAATCAGGCAAAATCGGTTTTCCTTGCCAATATCAGTCATGAACTTCGTACACCGCTTAATAGTATTGATGGCTTTATTCATTTATTACTTCGCCAACAAAATTTAAGTAACGAACAGAACCTTTATTTACAAACTATTCGCAAGTCCTCCGCCCATTTATTAGCATTAATTAATGATGTATTAGATTTCTCAAAAATTGATGCAGGTAAACTGGAACTTGAAACAGCACCTTTTGACTTAGAAGAAGCTGTATTTGATGTCATGGATATGTTGTCACCTTTGGCTGCACAAAAGCATATTGCCATGGCTTTTTATTATGCAGATAACATTCCTCAACAGGTGATTGGTGATGCTTTACGCTTTAAGCAAATTTTGACCAATTTGATTTCCAATGCCATCAAGTTCACGCCAGATGGTGAAATTATTGTTCGTGTGCGTATGGAACATGATGACATCGGTCAGTGCTTGCTTCATTTTAGTGTTCAGGACAGTGGTATTGGTTTAAGCGGTACAGACCGTAAAAAATTATTTGAGTCGTTTTCGCAAGGCGATGCATCTGTTACCCGCCAATTTGGTGGTACAGGCTTAGGTCTGGCAATTTCTAAACAATTGGTTCATCTCATGCATGGCCAAATTGGCTTTGAAGATAACCAAGAACGTGCTCCAACAGAAAAAGGTTCAACATTCTGGTTTACTGCACAGTTTGCTGTAGATGAAGAACATGAGATTGAACATCCTCACTTCGAACATTTACAAGTGGTGTCTTATTTAGCTCACCCTGCAACAGCGAGTGTTTTACGCTACTATCTTGAAAATTATCAAGTACCACATATTGAAACTCAATCTATTCTGGACTTGTTTAGCCGCTTAAAACATCTCGACCAGAAAGACAATACATGGCTCATTGTTGACCATAGTGGTGATACTGAAGCTCTACTCAAAGAAATTCGTAGCCGCTATCAAGGTAACTTAGCAGTTTACGGCTATCAAATGACGCTTGAGCCAAACATGCTCACCGAATATCGCGCTCGCCCACTTTATCAACCATTAAGCCGCAGTGGCCTCATTCAATTATTAAGTGACCAACCTATCTTTGAAGAGGAACAACAAGACTTTAATGGACAGGGTTTACATATTTTGGCGGTCGATGACCATTTACCTAACTTAATTGTTTTAGAAGCATTATTAGGTGAGTTAAATGTCAAAACCACTAAGGCTTTAAGTGGACAAGAAGCGCTGAATATTATTCAAGAAAGAATTGATCAGAAGCTTAAACCATTTGATTTGGTATTTATGGACATTCAAATGCCGGTTATGTCGGGCATTGATACCACACGTGCGATCCGCTCTTTAGAATCCACTTTAGATGGGGAAATGCAACTTCCAATTATTGCTCTAACAGCCCACGCGCTTGCAGATGAAAAGCAAAAGCTTCTTAAAGTTGGTATGAATGACTATGTCACCAAACCAATTCAAATGGAGCAGATCATTCAAATTTTAACGCAATGGACGAAAAACAACTTCACTGCGCAAAATCTAGCTAAAGATCATCATGTGGTTGCAGAAGCGTTAGATCCAGAAATTTTAAATTGGCAGCAAAGTTTACAACTGGCAGCAAACAAAGAAGATTTAGCTCAAGATCTTCTCAAAATGTTGGTAGATAGCTTCCCAACCGAGCTAGAAGAAATGCAACAACTCATTGAGCTTGAAGACTTTCCTCAGCTTGAGCATGTACTACACCGTCTCTATGGCGCAACACGCTATGTAGGCACACCAAAACTTCAACAAGTGACAGGAGACTTTGAACAATTTATTTCTACGCTACGCAAAGAACGCCGTAGAGCTGACGATGGCTTCATTGAAGAAGTCATGAGACGTTTCGATGAATTAGGTCTCGTCATTAAAGAAGTTGAGAGTGCAGCTCATCAAATTTTAGTCATACCAGATTAAATAACAGTTGCTAAATAGGCATGACTGACCTGTCATGTTTCCAATTTCCAGCCATGCTATGCTCCGCTTATCGATAAAAAAATAAGCGGGAATTTCATGGCACTTTTACGTATTGAAAAAAATAATGGCATTGCAACAGTTTATCTAAACCGTCCTGATAAACGTAACGCTATGAGTTTTGCTCTACTCAAAGAACTTGTAACAACGGCTAAAGCTATACAAAAAGACCGAGATATCCGCTGTGTAATTTTGACAGGTGAAGCACAAGTGTTTAGTGCTGGTATTGATTTATCTGACTTAAACAATCCTAAGAACTCTGCATTTGCCATTTGGGAACTTATTAAGCCAGGGCAAAGCCTTTTCCAAAAAGCTTTTCTTATTTGGCAAAATTTGCCCGTCCCTGTTATTGCCGCTCTTGAAGGTTATTGTTTTGGGGCAGGTATGCAACTTGCACTAGCTGCCGATATCCGCATTGCCCACCCAGACACTAAAATGTCGATTATGGAAAGCCGCTGGGGCTTAGTACCAGATATGGGTCTTACCCGTTCGCTCAAAGGCTTGATTGGAGTTGACCTTGCAAAAGAGCTGACTTTAACTGCCCGTGTTTTTGACGGAAATTATGCAAAAGATATTGGACTTGTGACTCACTTAAGTGAGAATCCATTAGAAAAAGCAAATGCGATCGCTTCAGAAATGTTGCAGCGCTCACCTGATGCATTGACTGCTGCAAAACGTGTACTAGATGCAATGGAACATCAACCAGAAAAATCATTACGCTTAGAAAAAATCTGGCAACTTAAATTATTACTTGGTAAAAATAGCAAACTTGCTCGTAAAAAAGACAAACATCCGGAAGTTAAATTTTTACCACGCCAATATAGATAAGAGCTTTATTATGAATTTTGATCGTAATACTCCTATTGCTTTTTTAGGCATAGGACTTATGGGAAGCCGTATGGCAAGCCGTCTTATACAAGCCGGCTTTCAGGTCGCAGTATGGAATCGAACAGCATCTGCTTGTGAAGAACTTATTGATATTGGCGCGCATGCACTCGATCTTTCCAACATCGGACAGTACCCTCTCATTTTAACTTGCCTAGCCGACGATAAAGCTGTGCAAGCAGTATTTGATCAAATTCAAACAAACTTAAAAGCGGGTCAGGTCATTGTCGACTTCTCAAGTCTCTCTGTTGCTGCGACAAAAGCACTTGCTCAGGCTGCTGCTTTACAAGATGTGATATGGATTGACTCCCCTGTTTCAGGCGGTACAGCTGGGGCAGAACAAGGCACGCTAGTCATTTTTGCAGGTGGCGATGCTCAAACTATTGAAGCTTTAAGTCCTGTTTATAATGTTCTTTCCCAACGTGTCACACGAATGGGAGATACAGGCACAGGACAAGCAACTAAAATTTGCAATCAACTCATTGTGGCAGCAAACAGCGCCCTGATTGCCGAAGCAGTTGCACTGGCAGACCGCGCGGGCGTAGATACCACTTTACTCGCTCCTGCCCTAGCTGGCGGATTTGCCGACTCAAAACCTTTTCAAATACTGGCACCACGTATGGCGACTCATACTTTCGAACCTGTTCAGTGGAAAGTTCAAACATTATCGAAAGACCTTAACAACGCAGTAACATTGGCTAACAATGTTAATTTAGACATCCCCGTTGCACAAAAAGCTCTATTACAGCTACAAACTCACCAAAAAAATGGCTTTGCTGAGAAAGATTTAGCTACTATGATTCAAGTAGTAGAGCAATAATAAACGGAGTTTGTGTATGGGTCGTCTTGCCGTTAACTTATCCATGATTTTTACCGAAGTTCCTTTAATTGAACGCTTTGCATTAGCCCATGCAGAGGGCTTTGAACATGTAGAAATTCAATTCCCATACGAGCTTGCCATTTCTGATATTCAAGACCAACTTGAACGTTACAACCTAAATTTATGTTTAATTAACGTTCCTGCTGGTGACCTTATGCAAGGTGGAAATGGCTTAGCAGGTATACCGGGTCAAGAGGCAGCATTTCGTGAAGCATTACAGTTAGCAATTCGCTATGCCACAGCATTAAAAGTACCACGTGTTAACATTTTGGCAGGCAAGCAACCTCAAGACTCTGACTTACTTCCTTGCCTTAAGACACTTGCAAGCAACTTAAAATTAGCCTGTGATTTACTGACAGAACACGATATTGAACCTGTATTTGAAATGATTAATGGCACAGATATGCCACGCTTTTTGGTACAGAACATTGCTCAAGCCCAAGAAATGCTAGAAGCAGTCAATCACCCTGCCTTAAAAATGCAATACGACTGTTACCATATGGCAATGATGGGTGAAGACGTACTTGAAGGGTTACAAGAAAATATTCACCAGATTGGCCATATTCAGTTTGCAGATTGTCCGGGACGCCATGAACCCGATACAGCTCAAATACCGTATGAGCAAATTTTCTCATGGATTAAGCAAAGTGCTTATGAGGGCTATATTGCGGCAGAATATAAACCTAAAAATGGCTCAAATCAGTCATTTACATGGAAAAAGAAATATTTTTCCGATGATGTAAATATATAAACTGTTACTAGTTTTGTTTGAAATTCTGAGTGAAAACCACTATATTAGATAGTGAGTAATTGTCAGGAAAATATACCCTATATGAATTTAGAACCATCGCCCAGCGTGTCTAATTCTCACGATTTCGCAATGAACACCTCAAATAAAGACGTACAAGCTTGTCTTAAAGTCGTCCATGACGCTTTAGTTGATGTAAAAGCAAAAGATATTCTACAGTTAGATGTTAGTTCTATTAGCAATGTTGCTGATGCTATTGTCATCGCGAGTGGTACTTCTACTCGTCACGTCAAAGCACTTGCTGACAATGTTGCAGAAGAAGCTCGAAAAGCTGGTTTCCGCCCGATTGGCGTTGAAGGCGAACGAGATGCCGAATGGATCTTAATTGATCTTGGCTTTGTTGTAGTACATGTGATGCTACCAACTGCCCGCAAATTCTATGATTTAGAAAGCTTATGGCGTACTGCTCCAGAGTCGGTCGCATAAAATTTTGCTTTTAAAAAAAGCGGCTCTTTTGAGCCGCTTTTTGTTTATATACTTACTCAAACTTTTATTATTTAAACAGCCACCTTTACCCTCACTTCCTATGAAAAGCTGTTAACTCAACAAAACTTTAATAACACTAACAAGCAAGTCATCACTCTTATTTAAAATTGACATGACAAATTGTCAGAATTCCAGCACTATACCAATTCTTATAGTCTCATCAATAAATAGCATAACCGGAGCACTAAAAAGTGAAGATACTCATTACAGGCGCCAACACAGGTATTGGTTTTGCCACAGCAGAACAACTTGTAAAACAAGGACAACATGTCATTTTGGCATGCCGAAATCCTCAAAAAGCACAAGAGGCACAAAACAAACTACGCTCACTCGACCAAGGACAAGTCGATGTCGTTTCTCTTGATTTAAACAGCCTTGAATTAACTCAAAAAGCTGCCGAAGAAATTGCAGATAAATATGGCAGCCTTGATGTACTTATTAATAATGCCGGTCTATTTTCAAAAACAAAGCAACTCACCGTAGATGGGTTTGAACAGCAATTTGGCGTTAACTATTTAGGTCACTTTTTATTAACTCAAAAACTACTCCCCGTTCTAAAGCAGTCTCCTCAAGCACGTATTATTCATCTAGCGTCTATTGCTCACTGGGTTGGTTCAATTAAGCCTAATAAATTTCGTGCGGAAGGTTTTTACAATCCTCTGTTCTATTATGGACAATCCAAGCTTGCAAACTTATTGTTCAGTAATGCATTAGCTGAACAACTAGCAGACAGTTCAATTACCAATAATGCATTACACCCCGGTGGTGTTGCTTCCGATATTTATCGTGATTTACCAAAACCAGTTTATGCAGCCATGAAAGTAGGTTTAGTTCCAACATCGGTTCCTGCAAAGCTCATTACAGAAATGGCGACTGGCGACACATGGCAAAACCGCAATGGTGAATATGTCAGCGCGCATATGCCTGACTGGAAATCCTCTCATGCCAAAAACCAGCAATTAGCACGCGACCTCTATCAGCAATCTATGAATCTAGTGGAAAAGTTCCTCTAACCCTCAAAAAATAAAAAACCACCCGAAGGTGGTTTTTTATATCAAAGCAACTTAGTGGCCTGTACCATTAATTGCTTTCGTCATATCTTCAACAACTTTCTTAGCATCACCAAAGATCATCATTGTTTTTTCGTTATAGAACAAGTCATTATCAAGTCCAGCATAACCTGTCGCCATAGAACGCTTAATCACCATGATTGTACGTGCTTTATGTGCTTCAAGAATCGGCATACCATAAATTGGTGAACCTGGGTCATCTTTTGCAGCAGGGTTCACAACGTCGTTTGCACCAATAACAAGTACTACGTCAGTTGCCGGGAAGTCCGAGTTGATCTCATCCATTTCCAAGATGTCTTCATATGCTACGTCTGCTTCAGCAAGCAATACGTTCATGTGACCAGGCATACGACCTGCAACCGGGTGAATTGCGAAACGGACGCGAACACCTTGCTCTTTTAGAATTTCACATAACTCTTTTACAGCATTTTGTGCACGACCTTGCGCCATACCATAACCCGGTACAATCACAACGCTGTCTGCATTTGACATTAAGAAGCCAGCATCATCAGCAGAACCTGAACGGTAGTTACGCTGAACTTGTTCACCTTTAGCAGCTGTAGAAACTGCTGCACCACCCATTGCACCACCAAACAATACGTTGATGATTGAACGGTTCATTGCTTTACACATGATGTATGACAGAATCGCACCAGATGAACCCACAAGTGAGCCCGCAACGATCAACATGTTGTTTTCAAGGGTAAAACCAATACCTGCTGCTGCCCAACCAGAGAACGAGTTAAGAAGCGATACCACTACAGGCATGTCACCACCACCTACTGGTGCAATCCATACCCAGCCAAATGCAAGTGCAAGTGCGGTCATTGCCCAGAAAGCAGTCATGTTGCCAGTTGTGAAGAAGTAGAAACCACAAGCCAACATTGCAACAAAGATAAGTGCTTGAACAGGTTTAACCCATGCACCAGAGATTGTTTTAGCCCATTTTTTCGCAGCCAATTTACCGTAAGCAAACACAGATGCTGTAAAGGTAATCGCACCAACGAAACAACCAACAAACAATTCAAATAGGTGAACCTTGCTCATGTGTGCATGTTGCACGCCAGCCGCTGTTAATGCTGCCTCATTTTGAGCAAACAATGCTGTAAGCTGGTTGTTATGCAAAATTGCTGCAACTGCAATCAAAACCGCAGCCAAACCCACCAATGAGTGCATAAGTGCAACAGTTTCAGGCATTTGAGTCATTGGCACAGTACGTGCACGTGCAATACCCACAATCGCACCAAGCACCATTGCACCACCAATCATCCAGATCACTGGGTTGTTGGCAACAAAGAAGGTTGTTACAACTGCAATCGCCATTGCGATCATACCGTAACGGTTACCTTGAATTGCTGTTTTAGGACCAGATAGACCGCGAAGCGTCAAGATAAAGAGAATTGCGCCTACAAGGTACAACCAGTTTGCATTTGCTTGAATAAATTCCATGTCAAAGCCCTCTTATTTCTTTTGCTTAGGCTTGAACATTTCCAACATGCGTGCAGTTACTGCGAAGCCGCCGAAAATATTAATGCTTGCTAAAAATACTGCAATCGCACCAAGTACGCTCACAACATTCACACTTTGAAATGCAACATTTGCATCTACACCAAGTACAGGCAGGCCAACTGTTTGTAACATCGCACCAACAACAATAATCGATGACAATGCGTTGGTTACCGCCATAAGTGGCGTGTGCAAAGCTGGTGTAACACCCCAAACAACGTAATAACCTACGAAGATGGCAAGGACGAAAATTGTAATAGTTTCAACCATGAGAAATCTCCTTAACCACGCTTAAGCAGCACTTGACCGCCATGAGTGACCAATAGGGCTTTTTGGATTTCGTCTTCTTGATTAATCGCAAAGTTTTTCTCTTTGTCGAATAAAGTCTCTACGAAATTAAAAACGTTACGTGCATATAATGCAGAAGCTTCTGTCGCAACAGTGGCCGGAATATTTGGAATACCCAAAATTTTTACACCATTTTCAGTGACAACAGTTTCGCCAACTTTAGAACCTTCAACGTTACCGCCTGTTTCAACTGCCATATCTAAAATGACAGAGCCTGGTTTCATTTTGGCAACAGTTTCAGCTTTGATCAGACGCGGTGCATCACGACCTGGCAACAATGCTGTTGTAATCACGATATCGGCATTCGACACAGCCTTATCTACAATCGCAGCTTGGTCTTTGATGTATTGCTCACCCGGCATCCAGCCATAACCATTTTTTGCTGCGTCTGCTGCACGTTGCTGTTCTTCTTCAGACATTGGTACGTCTAACCACTTACCACCTAAAGACTCAACCTGATCTTTTGCTGTTGGACGCAAATCTGTTGCTTCAACAATTGCACCCAAACGTTTTGCGGTAGCAATCGCTTGAAGTCCTGCAACCCCAACACCCATAATCACAACACGTGCAGGCTTTACAGTACCAGCAGCAGTCATAAGCATTGGGAACATGCGTTGATATTCAGCAGCTGCAAGCAAAACTGATTTATAACCAGCTAAGTTTGCTTGAGAAGACAACACATCCATGTTTTGTGCACGAGAAAGCGTACGAGGAAGCAATTCCAGAGCAAAAGCAGACACTTGCTGATTCGCAAATTGGTCTAGCTCGGTATTACGATAAGGATCAAACATTGCTACAACAGTTGTATTTGCTGCAAGTTTTTGAATTTCCCCGCCTTGTGGCGCACGAACTTTCAAAATAATTTGACTACCCGTATAGGCATCATCCGTAATGGTTGCACCGACCTGTTCATAAGCACTGTCAATGTACGCAGCCTTTACACCAGCACCACGTTCAATCACAACGCTATGACCAGCGCTAATCAACTTCTTTACTGTCTCTGGCGTAGCAGCTACACGATTTTCACCGACGACAGTTTCGGTTGGGATTCCGATCTGCATGAGCGTTCCTCAAGCTAATTTCTCATTGTCAAAAACATTGCAACCCGCAATGTTTCCCCCATGTGTATTCTTTGTACAGAATTTGGATTCTAATTGAACTTTTTGAAAATACCACCCACTATTTATTTAATAAATACCCATATTTTGAACTGATGATTCACGATGTTTGACATGAGGTGTAATATAGGAGGATTTTTCTTTTTTTGCAGACAATAGTCTCTCTTATACAGTCCTGTATATGAAAATTTCTTTATCTTCGTTTCAAATTGGGTCTTTTTTTGCGCTTTGCTCTGCTTTTCTATTCAGCACAAAAGCGATTTTTATTAAACAAACTTATGCCCTTTCTCCATTAGTAGACGGTACAGTCCTGATGGCTTTACGGATGTTAAGCGCTTTACCGTTTTTTCTATTAATTTGCTGGTTCAATAGGCATCATAATCAGGGCATAAAAAAGAAGGATTGGCTAATTTTAATTTTTGCCGGTCTATTAGGCTACTACTTTGCCAGCTGGCTCGATTTCATGGGCCTCATGTTTATTAGCGCTTCTTTAGAGCGAATCATCCTATTTTTATATCCCACACTTACCGTGATCGCTTCAAGTCTGCTCTACAAACAAAAATTAGATGTAAAAAGTTTATTCGCCATTTTTCTTAGTTATGGTGGAACCGTGTTAGTGATGCTGCAAGAGCACAACAATGCACCAATTCAGGGCAACTTTTGGCTCGGAACAAGTTTTGTATTTGCTAGCGCTGTAGCTTTTGCCGGTTATTTACTGCTGACTCCACCATTAATTAAAAAATTTGGCTCTTGGAATTTCACAGGGTTAGCCTTAACTGTGGCTTGTATCGGCACATTAACTCATTACGTATTAAGCACACCTCAACCTATTCAACTTCTATTACAACTCCCCTCTAGTGTAATTTGGTACGGGATTGGCTTAGGTTTTTTAGTCACTGTCTTACCTACCGTTATGCTTATGCAAAGCATTGAGCGATTAGGTGCCTCTCAATCTGCGATGATTGCTTCGATTGGACCCGTTTTAACGATTTTGCTTGCCGTTGCTTTTTTAAATGAACACCTAAATATATGGCAATGGGTCGGTTGTTTCCTCAATATAGTCGGCGTAATGATGATTACTTTAAGAAAGAAAAGACTAAAACACTAAATGCTCTTGACCTCAACTTAAGTTGAGGTTGGATACTCATCTAAATTTTATTAAATGGTTGAGTTCCATGAACAAAGAAATTTTTAAAATCATAAATCCTTCTACTTTATATGACCCAACACCTAACGCTTATAGTCATGTCGCTGTAGTAAGCAATTTTAACAATATTATTCATATTGCAGGTCAAGGTGGCGAAGACCAACAAGGTCAATTAAGTTCTCATTTCAGCGAACAAGTCCTACAAGCATTTGAAAATATTAACTATGCGTTAGTAGCTGCCAATGCAGAGCTTACGGATATCGCTGTTTTAAGAATTCTAGTTGTTGACCATTCGGTAGAAAAACATGAGATTTTGATTAAAATTATGAAGGATTTATGGAAAAATCATCCTTTTCCAGCCTGCACACTCATTCCTGTGCCGCGTCTTGCACTAGAACATATGCTCATTGAAGTCGAAGCAACGGCATACACTTAATAAAATCGAGAGAACATCATGTCTACCCCTGAAGATATCAGTCAAAATAAACCTTTACTTTGGTTGATGGCAGCAGCATGTGGCCTATGTGCAGGTGTGAATTACTATTGCCAACCCCTAATTCACTCTATTCAGCAAGATTTTGCTGTAACTCAGGCACAAGCTGCTTTAACAGTAACATTTGCTCAGGTGTCTTATGCCTTAGGCTTACTCTTTATTGTGCCAATGGGGGATATCGTCAATAAAGCCAAAGCTATTCCGTTTTTGATGATGCTTTGTGCAATTGGCCTATTTACCTCTGCTTTTGCTGTTAACTTACCTATGCTCTGGATCGGTACAATTTTAGCGGGTTTGTTTTCAGTTGCAGCTCAAGTGCTTATTCCTCTTGCAACAATGACGGTTAAACCTGAAAAAACTGGTGAGATTATTGGCTTCTTAATGAGTGGCTTATTGGTCGGGATTTTACTCTCTACCAGTCTGGCTGGCTTATTTTCCAACCTTTTCCACTGGAAAGTCGTTTATGCCATAAGTGGTATATTAATGCTTTTGTTGGCCTATACCTTAAAAAGCCGCCTACCTTATGTCATGCGGATGAAACTGAACTATGGACAAATTTTTGTTTCCATGGCTCAGCTTTTAAAGCAGGAAAAGCGACTTTTATTAAGAGCGCTTACAGGTGCATTCGCCTTTGCGTCAGTGAGTATTTTGTATTCAACAATCGCGTTACTACTGACCTCGGCACATCATTTACCTGATCTATTTATCGGACTAGTCCCGCTAGTTGGTATCTTTGGTGCGTTATCAACACGTTATATCGGCAAATATGCCGACCAAGGCTACACACGTTTACTCACCTGGATGGGTTGCGGGCTATTTTTGGTAAGCTGGATTTGTTTCTATTTCGGACAAACTCTACTTTCAGCTTATGTTATTGGTTTTGCTTTAATTCAATTGGCACTTGCCCTTGTCCACACCAGCAACCAAAGTATTATTTTCCGTTTACGTCCCGATGCCAAATCTCGTATTAATGCTATTTATATGACTACTTATTTTATTGGTGGTGCAGCTGGTTCGGCATTAGGGATTTTTGCATGGAATCGTGGTGGATGGACCATGACTTGCCTAGCAGGTGTTGGACTCGTTGTATTTTGTATTTTATTTAGCATGATTGATGCTTTCTTACAAAAAAAGCAAATGGCTTAGCTATAAGGTAATTTGTTAAAAATCATCTTACTATATCTAACATTAGGGCGGTTATAAATTACGCAGTTAAATGCCACTGTCGATTCAGGACTAAACCCCGTATAATGCTGCCCTTTCTTTAATTTAGCGACTTTTGGGTCTATCGGTTATGCAATCACTTCAATCGTTACAACCTCGTATTTCAGTAGCCCCAATGATGGATAGGATCAACTAAAATAAAATATCATTTATTATTAAAAACTTAGAAACAAAAATAAAATTCATGGTGTAAATTTAGTGTAAAAATTTAATTACTGAAAAATAATTTAAAAATCCAGCCCATTTATGAATGGCTGGATTTTTATTTGATCTATTTTTGATAAGCTAGCTCAAAAGATCCTATTTCCTCTAAGACATACCGAATGTGGTGGCTCGTATCAATTGCAACCCATTGCGTAGGATTTCCTATAAAATTATTAATACCGTGCGCACATTCAAAGATTTTATTGTCTCCCCAACTAAAGCTTACATCTTCATAATAGATAGAATTAATTAATCTCATTGCTAGCTGCTTTCTATGCCCATGACTTCCACCATCTCTAGAAAATGGATGGCCTCTTACGACATAGTAATTTTTATCTATAGTGTAGATAATTTTTCCATTCGTATGTTGATTAATAATCTGCTTTTCTGGAGCTGGATGTCTTGCTCCATGATCTGCAAACTTCAATTTAACATTAGGGAACATGTTTCTTAAAGTCTGCCATACAACCATTTCTTTTCGAAGTACTGGACCATCCGTATCATGATCTTCAATGGCTTCTGCAACGCTTGAAGGATATGAAGCTCCACTGATAGAAATGTATTTAAAATCATATTCAGTTAATACTTCTAAAAAGTCTCTAGACTTGCTTAGCATCTGTTCAATTGTTATACGATTGACACTTACATCCCCAAAATCTAATAATATAGAACAATTATTTTCTGCTAATTTTAAATCAGAAATAATTGATTCTAGTTGTTCTTTGAAAAAATCAGGTTCATCAATATCATACATTGCCTCACCATCTAATCTAATACAAAAATAAGGAGCCTCTGGATAATTTAAATTTTTCATTGTTTGATGATAAAGACTGCTCATTTGATCAAACCAACGGTCATAACCAATTACAGGAACTACCTTTACTCCTAATGCAAACAATTTGTTATACGTATAGGTTAGGAAATGCTCACCATTCTCCAATAAAGCTTCAGATGGTTTCCAAAAATAACCATCCACTAAAGCAATATTTCCACTCCATAATTTCCCTATTTTCTCGCAACGGCTATTAATATCAACAAGTCTTGAAACCCCTTCTTTATAAATATTAGGCATTTCAAATAAAGGGTGGAAAGTTGGCTGTATTTGATATTCTAACTGCTCAGACCTAATAGGTTTTATCGCATCAAATTCACCTTGCTTCGCTTTCATGATTGGGACATATTCTGGAATTTTCATCATCTCTACTCCTCAACACTTAATAAATGAGAATTGGTTAATAATGCCTTGACCTGATATTGACCAACCAAGTCTGAAAATAAGGTGTAATTTCCCAACTCTTTTCGAATACGCCCTGCAATGATTGCTGGATGAACTCTCAACTCTTTAGCCAACTTTTCAATAGATTCTTTACTTGGTGAGATAAATGCCTCTGTACGTCTCAAAACTCCTCTTGGTATAAATGCCTCTCTTGCCAATCGATTTGCTTCAGCCTCCCTCCGATCCTCCATACTTGATGAATCTAAATCATCGAGAAATGCTTCTGTTTCATCAACATGCTTCCAAATATGTGCGCATTCATGTAGTAACGTAAACCAAAAATTATCCAATCGGTCATATCGTAAACTTAGCCCAATAATAGGAGTGCCGTCACTGTCCTTCAATGCCGCTCCATCAAGATGCGTACCCTTAAGATGAGGCTCAATGACTACAGCAATTCCATGCTTTTCTAAGTATTCAATTGCTAATATTGGCCCATGCTCAAACCAGCTTAATTGAGCTAACTCTCTTAAAAAATTACTATTTATTAAATTAGGGTCATATTTTCCTAGACTATCTTTCTTATCTCTAGCTTGGAGAATGACTCTAGCTAGCCACGCATACAGTGCATACATCGTATTAGGTGTTTGGGCATCACCAGACAACTTTCGTTTAAAAGAAGCTGAGCCGATTTGTAACCCTGATTGAGCAATATATTTTTGGATAATACTCTCAGTTGATGCTGCCGTATCAGCAAGAAATGTTTTTAACCACCCCCTATTTTTCATCTCTTTAACAGGAAATTTAGACCAATCAATATTATTTTTATCTAATGTATTCTTTGAATTTGATAAACCAATTAATGTCTCTACCGACAGTCCCAACCCTACAGATAATGCTCGGATCATATCTACGGTTAAAGCTCTTTTTCGATTAAGAACTTCAGAAACTCTACTAGTAGTACCAAAATATGGGGCCAAATCAGCTTGTTTTAACCCTTTCTCATGCATCCTAAATAGAATTGCATCAATAGGATCAGGCGCCTCTATCGGATATTGTTTATTTTCATAATCTTCTATTAAAACCGATAATAATTCCAACCGATCACTCTCAGGACTTCCTATAGCCGGATTTTGCATAATTAAAGAATGCACTTCGTCAAGATAAGCTTGATACTGCTCTCTTGTACGAATAACTTTAAATTCCATTGTTAGCACCTTTAATGTTTACAGCTTTAATAATCGCTATTCTTTGAGAAAACGCGATTTGTAGACAAATAACCCATTTAGAGTTATGTATCGAAAATTCGAAACATTGATTTTCCAAAATAGATACTTTTGGAAATTGTTTCAGAATATCTTCCGCGCCCCGCCAATGAGCATCACGTATTTCAGAGATCCAACTTATGAGCCATTTTTTAGCAAACTCACACTCAATCACTGTTATTTTTTCAAGACCTAAAAGCTTCATTTAAAAATATTCCCAATTTGGGAATAAATTACACCATTTCAAAATACAACTCAATTCCCATTTTGGTAATTATCATAAACTAATTATTGAGAACTACTTTAATTGCTTAAATATTTATCAGTGATATGGTCTTTGTTAGATTTTTTTGAAATAAAAGAATAAATTTAATTAAATAAATCAATATTTAAAGTTTGATATGTTAGATATTGAATTGACATAAGCTGCCCATAATTCCTTCATTCAAAACCTAATTTAGTCACGGTCTTTCTAACAGAATTACAGTCTGACTAACCTCTAATGATCTTAAATAATAAATAACAGTAAAAATACTTTCTGTTATAGGGATAGGTAGTCTATAGATTGTTTTATGTATGTGGACAAATCCAGACTTGTCCACATATTTAAAATTAGGAGTCACTACCTATGCGTTTGCGTTCACGACTTCTAAAATTTTTCACATATAAGCCATCAATCATTTCTTTTGGCTCTAAAGCTAAGGCGCAATTAGCTAAAGTAGCAATTGTATTATCTGTTAACTTAAAGTCATTAGGTAAGAAACCATATTCTTTCTGACGATTACATTCAATAGCTTCAAATAAAGCTCTAAAATAATCAACTAAGGAAGCTCTCTCACCTCTTGTTGCCACTTCAGTAATAGAATCAATAGCAATAGGTACGGCCATTCTTGCATCTTCAGCGATAACTTTCATTACATCATCTAACCGAGGCCAATATTTAAGATCAAACCGACCTTGGAGTTGCTTTAATTTATCTAGCAAAGATGTTCTAAAATACGGATTATTCTGAGATGCTTCACGAATTACATTACCAATGTGATAATGGGTATCTGTCATAAAGCCAGAAGTATTTATTAACTCGGATCTAGTTTCTAGGAGAGCTGCTAATTCATGAGCTTTAATAGAAATTTGCTGATTAATCTCATTCAATTTTTTCTGAGCAGCTCTAGACTTTATTACTTCCTCTGGACTATGCATTGAAGTAATTTCTACTAACAAATCTAAAAAATTTGTGAGGGCTTGATGATATTTCCCTAGTTTTGAATACAACTCACTATAAGCATGTTGTAACTCAACTTTACGCTCAAGTAACCTATCAATGATTATATTTTCACTAGGAAGTATCTTGGCTTGCGTATTAGTAGCTTTTTTATCTAATAGAATAGCTACACATACCTCTTGAGCTTTTATTTCATCTATAGACTTCATGATTTCATCTCTGTAATTGGTTCTGCTTACAGTGTAATTAGCTCAATTAAATCTGTCGGTATCTGAGTAATAACAACTTTTGTAGTACTCAGATACCTCCTTACTCATGAAAGAGTATATAAACAGTAGACTAGTTTTATTGGGAATTATATTAAGCAACTAGAGTCTAGTTAAAATTTTCCAGTTATTGATCACTAACTAAATTAGAACCAATACCACCAAAAAAAAATATAAGTGTTTGATATAAAAAATATATAAACCTTCTATATCTTTAGCCATCCTTTATTTAAGAATTTTTAATCTATAGCTAAGTAAACAGCTATTTCATCGACTACTGCTTTGGCTGTTCTAGAAACCCCAATTAATGTTGCCGATGCCATGCCTGTCCATTCACCATAACCAACTAGCCAAAGGTTGTTTATTTTTATTGAACGCCCATCATTGACAGCAACAGTCTGATTAGGTTCTATCACTCCTAGACTCCTTAAGTGATTTAGGGATGCTTTGAAGCCTGTACACCAAATCACAGCATCAACCAATTGTGTTGAACCTTCCTCCCAAACAACCGAATATTCTTTAAATGCTTTAAAGGGTTCTCTGCTATGTAATACCCCACGTTCACGTGCATCTTTGACACTATCAATCATGACAATATCCCCTAGACCACCAATGGGTTGATCAACTATTCGTCCCTCCTGTTGTGCCTTCAAACGTTCTGTTGCTCGAAGGAATAAAACACGCCCATCAACATCATCCGATAAAAATTGAGGAGGATTTACTGTGATCCAAATAGTGTCTGCAACTTCTGAAACTTCAGCAAGAATTTGAGCACCAGAGTTACCTCCTCCTATCACTAGAACCTTTTTATTAATAAAAGGTTCTGGATTAACATAATGTGCTGAATGGGTTTGTATTCCTTTAAATCTTTCTAATCCTTCGTAATGTGGAATATAAGGCTGACTCCATGTACCTGTAGCACTGACAACGGCCTTTGCTCGCCAATATTTATCACCCGCATATACATCTAAGCAGTCATTTTTTTTCTCAATATGATCAACATGTATAGGTCGAATGACAGGAAATTGATAGCGTTGTTCGTATGCAGATAAGTATTGAATCACCTCATTCCGCGTTGGATAAGTTTGTTCAGTTTTTGGCATCATCCAGCCCGACAACGAACTCCAAGTATTTGGAGAAAAAAGACGTAAAGACTCCCAAGCATGTAACCATGCACCACCTGCCTGATTTTGGTCATCTAAAATCACAAATGGAATTTTCTTACGTTTTAAAAAATAGGCTGTAGCAAGAGCTGCTTGTCCACCACCAATAATGACTACATCTACTTCAGCTTGTAATTGAGACAAATTATCTCTCCCTCTTCTTTATTGTCATAAACAAAATCAAAAGCCCAGCCTGTTTAACAGACTGGGCTTATTTCTTAAAACTTTCAAGTGATTGAATTAGCTTTTCAATCGTTCAATTGATCTAGATATTTTTCAGCATCTAGAGCAGCCATACAGCCTGACCCAGCTGAAGTAATCGCTTGACGATAAATGCTGTCAGCGACGTCACCAGCAGCAAAAACACCAGCTACAGAAGTTGCTGTTGCATTACCAGAAGTACCGCTTTGTACTTGGATATAGCCATCACGTAAGTTTAATTGACCATCAAACATTCCAGTATTTGGTTTGTGGCCAATTGCAACGAATAGACCATGAACCTCTACGTCTTGCTTAGACTCATCTTGAGTTGATTTAAGGCGAACACTTGTTACACCAGTATTGTCACCCAATACTTCTTCAACTTCGTGATTCCAGATAATGCTGATTTTGCCTTCTTTTTCTTTAGCAAATAAATGATCTTGCAAAATCTTTTCAGAACGTAAGCTATCACGGCGGTGTACTAGCGTTACATGTGAAGCAATATTTGATAAATAAAGCGCTTCTTCAACAGCAGTGTTACCACCACCTACAACCATTACTTTTTGGTTTTTGTAGAAGAAACCATCACATGTTGCACATGCGCTTACGCCTTGTCCCATAAAGTTTTGTTCAGACTCTAGGCCAAGATATTGAGCTGTAGCACCAGTTGCAATAATCAAAGCATCACATGTGTACTCTTCCATATCACCTTTTAGAACAAAAGGACGTACGTTTAAGTCCACTTCGTTAATATGGTCATAGACGAGTTCTGTACCAAAGCGTTCAGCATGTGCTTGCATACGATCCATTAATGCAGGACCAGTTAAACCTTCAGGATCGCCCGGCCAGTTGTCAACTTCGGTTGTTGTTGTAAGTTGCCCACCTAGTTGTAAACCCGCAATTAAAGTAGGTTTAAGGTTTGCACGCGCTGCATAGACAGCTGCACTATAGCCCGCAGGGCCAGAACCGAGAATTATCAGACGTGAATGTCTACTTTGCATTTAGTTCTCTCCAATGTGTTACAGACTACGCTGGTTAACACGTTTAGATAATTCTTCAGCAGATTCTTTACGCTCAGAATATCGATCAGTTAGATACAGGCTTTGTCCACGCGTAAGTAATGTAAACTTATAGAGTTCTTCCATCACATCTACTATACGATCGTAATAAGAAGATGCTTTCATACGTCCATCTTCTTCAAACTCTAAAAAGGCTTTAGGAATTGAAGATTGATTCGGGATTGTAATCATCCGCATCCAGCGCCCCAAAATACGCATCTGGTTAACGCTATTAAAAGATTGTGAACCACCACTAACTTGCATAAGTGCTAAAGTTTTACCTTGCGTCGCACGTATTGCACCACCAGCCAAAGGAATCCAGTCGATTTGGGATTTAAAAATAGAACTCATAGAACCATGACGCTCAGGTGAACACCAAACCATACCCTCTGACCAAGCCAAAAGTTCATGCAATTCTTTTACTTTTGGATGTTCAGTATCGGCATCTTCTGGCAAAGGCAATCCTTTCGGATGAAAGATTTTCACCTCAGCACCAAACTCCTCCAAGATTCGTCCTGCTTCCATCACCGCTAAACGACTATAAGAACGTTCACGATTCGAGCCATATAACAATAAGATGCGTGGTGCATGATCCAGTGCTTTAGCTTGAACTTTCTCTAAAGTAGGTCGATCAAGAAGATTCATATCAACATTTGGGAGATTCATAGATTTACACCGATTCAAAATACTTTTTTCTTAGCCATAAAGAGACACTGACCAAAGCAATCAAAACTGGTACTTCAACTAATGGCCCAATGACTGTAGTAAATGCCACAGGCGATGCTAAACCAAAGGTTGCAATGGCTACAGCCAGTGCTAACTCAAAATTATTACCCGCAGCAGTAAATGAAATTGCTGTAGTTTTTGGGTAGTCATTACCCATCCACTTACTCATAAAGAAACTAATGAAGAACATTACGATAAAGTAAATTGTTAATGGAATCGCAATTCGAATTACATCCAAAGGCAGACTCACTACATCTCCACCTTTGAGACTAAACATAGCAACAATAGTAAACAGTAATGCCAATAGACTTAATGGACTGATCTTCGGTAAAAAGACATTTTGGTACCACTCTAAGCCTTTGGCGTTGACTAAGATCAAACGGGTCAAGAAACCAAGAAAAAAAGGAATACCCAAGTAAATTAATACCGCGTGGGTAATCGTCCAAAAATCCACATTGATTACTTGCCCAGCAATACCAAAATAAGGTGGTAAGAAGGTAAGAAATAACCAAGCATAAGTACTAAAGAACAAAATCTGAAAGATACTATTGAATGCAACCAATGCTGCTACATATTGGTTATCGCCGCAGGCTAAACCATTCCAAACTAAAACCATTGCAATACAACGAGCTAATCCGATCAGGATTAGTCCAGTCATATACTCTGGATAGCTATGCAAAAAAATAATTGCTAATGCAAACATTAATACAGGAGCAATAATCCAGTTCTGTACTAAAGACAAAGTTAATGTTCTTTTGTCTTTAAATACTTGTGGTAGAGCTGCATAGTCCACTTTGGCTAACGGTGGATACATCATCAGAATCAAACCAATCGCAATTGGAATATTGACAGAATCCACACTCATTTTGTCTAAAGTAACGGAAGCTTGAGGTAAGAAGACACCTATCGCAATCCCCAACCCCATCGCAATGAAAATCCATAGCGTCAGGTTACGATCTAAAAATGACAGTCTTTGTTGAGCCATGATTTTCTCATTCAATATCTGATATGTGATTGATTGCAGCAATTAATTCAGGACGAGACATATTTGCTGTATCAAGTGCAAATAAAGCATCTAAACGACGGTTGATATGGTCTACTGTCACTTGGAAAGCTTTTAATTTTTCCTCTTTAGGCAAGTCTAAATGTGATGGATCAGCCAAGCCCCAATGTGCCTTGATCGCTCCCCCCAAATAAAGAGGACAAGCTTCTTGAGCTGCTGAATCACACACAGTAATCACTACATCAGGTTTATATTGCTCACAGTCATCAATGGTTTTACTCCATAAACCTTCTGTTGAAAGACCAAGGTTTTCCAAAGTTTCAATAGTCAATGGATGCACCTGTCCTGATGGCTTACTACCTGCACTGTATGCTTTCCAGTCATGAGGAGCACGACTGTTAAAAAGCACTTCAGACAAAATGCTACGACAACTATTTCCAGTACACAAAAAAAGGAATTTCATAATCTATTACTCACAATAACTATTTATAGAAAGCGTGTTGGTATTGCTTACAACTTGACTAGATGATGTTTTTTTTAAAGTATCTAGAATTTCAAAACACCATGCTGGAAGTTGTTGATTAATGCTGTAGTACACCCATTGGCTTTGTCGTCTGTCTTGTAAGAGACCAGAAGAGCGTAATAAAGCTAAATGCCTAGAAATCTTTGGTTGACTCAGTTGTAGCTTTTCTGTCAGATCACAAACACAGAGTTCTTTATTCTCAGCAATTAAAGTGACAATATTGAGACGGGTTTCATCTGATAAGCATTTAAAAAAATTAACTTGATCCATCTTTGCTACCTATAAATTTGGATATGCAGATAATCACATACAAGAACTAAATTTTTTAATTTACTCTCTGACCATTTTCGTCGATCACTTGTTCACCATCTTCTTTAGTGAAAGCACCTTTTTGTGGTAATGGCAGAATATCCAAGACAACTTCTGAAGGACGACTTAAGCGAGTACCTAATTCAGTAACAACAAATGGTCGATTAATCAAAATAGGATGTTCAAGCATAAAACTGAGTAGTTGTTCATCACTCAAATCACTACGATCAAGCTGTAAATCCCGATAAGGATCTACATTCTGACGAATAGCCTCTCTTACTGTTAAGTTTGCATCCTGAATCAATTTAACTAATTCGTCATGACTAGGTGGTGTAATGAGATATTCAATAACGGTTGGTTCAATTCCTGTATTGCGAATCAAAGCCAAAGTATTCCGAGAGGTGCCACAAGCAGGATTGTGATAAATCTTTACATCTAATGAAGTTGTCATGAAACTGGGACCTCTAATATATTAATATCTTTATATATGAATTAGCATATATATGCAACTTCATATATGATGGTCTGCAAAATACAATCCATTAAATAAGCTAGTTAAATTTGAAAAACTGCTGTAAACAATTCATTTTAGATTAAGAATTTAGCAATAATATTAAATAAGCCAATATACGTATCAGTAAGTTTGAGAAACAAATGTGATCACTAACTTTTTATTCAGGCTAACTTCTTCAGTACACCACATTTGTCCACTGTACATAACCCATCACAAGTCTTTCTTATTTCTAATAGCTGCTGTATGAGTTTCTGCTGATTCCGAATATTTTCCTCTACATCGTTAATATGTGAATCGATAAGCTCATTCACATCAGAACAATTTAGATTAGGCAGATCCTTATAATTTAGTAATTTTTTGATTTCAATTAAGTTCATATTCAAAGAACGACAA